>JAEPNS010000374.1 GCA_017643325.1 Alphaproteobacteria bacterium
GGTCCTGGAATTCCGCGCGCTGGCGCTTGAACCCGGTGGTGTTCATGTTGGCGATGTTGTTCGAGATGACCTCGACGTTGAGCTGCTGGGCCAACATGCCCGTGGCTGCGATGCTGAGAGACCTCATGTCAAAAACTCCTCGTCTCACACGATGCGTGTGAGGATATCGATTGCCTGTTCCTGGCGATCCTCGTCGGATGTGATCAGCTGGTTCGCGGACTGGTAGCTGCGAAGCAGGTCGATCATGCGTGTCATTTCGGTAATGGCGATCACGTTGGACCCCTCGAGCATGCCCTGCACGACCTCGGTGCCGGCCGCGTCGATGGGGACCTGGTTGGTGCGCAAGAGGCTGTTGCCCAGCAGTTCCATGTCCTGCTGGTTGGCGAAGGTGACGATACGAAGCCGGCCGATCTCGCCGTTTTCTGTCCGCACCACGCCGTCGCGCGAGATCGAGATGAATGTCTCGCCGGGGCTGACCACGATGGGGTTGTCGCGGTCGTCGAGGACCGCATTGCCGCCGCTGGTCGTCAGCCGGCCGCTGTCGTCGAGACGGAAAGAGCCGTTGCGGGTGTAGAGGAACTCGCCGGCGCTCTCGACGACGAAGTAGCCTTCCCCCTGGAGGCCGATATCGAGCTGATTGCCCGTCGCGTTCAGCGGTCCGGGCGCGGTGTTGCGCAGGGTTCCGCTGTCCTCGACATACGAGATTTCGTTGCCGTCACTGTCGATCTCGACGAGAAACTCCGCAAACAGCGGCTGGCTGCCCTGGAAGCCGGACGTCGACATGTTGGCAATGTTGTTGGCCGTGACATCCAGCTGGTTGCGCAGGGCCATTTGATACGAGAGGGCGACTTCCGCTGTGGTCGTCATTTTTCGTTCCTGGTGCGAATCATCGACGGGGCCGGTGCATGGCCCGTGCCAGCTATGGACGGCCGGAAATCCGCGGGTTTGCGCGATACGGGCGAGCAGGCGCGGCACAATCGTCCGGGAAAAGCACGTCCTGCTAGGCAAAGCCTGCCGGGCTTCAACCGAATGTTAACCAGATTGGCCCTAGTTTCTCCGCGACATTGATGACGCGTGCGCGCGCGTCGCAAACCGCTGGAAAGCTAGGGCGCATGGCCGAGGAAAACGAAAATCCCGAAGAGATCGAGGGCGAGGACGTCGACCTCGGGGACGACTTCGAGGACGAGGGCGGAAAACGCAAGTCCAAGAAGAAGCTGATCCTGATCGCCCTGCCGGTGCTTCTGCTGGCCGTGGGCGGCGGCTTGTTCGCGACAGGCATGCTCGACCCGCTTCTCGGCAAGGAGAAGAACCCGGAAGACGCTGCCGAAGAGGTCGCGGAGACGAAGGAGCCGGCCGTCTATTACGAGCTTCCGCAGATGCTCGTGAACCTGAACAGCCCGGGCCGCCGGTCGAACTTTTTGAAAATCATTGTCTCGCTCGAGCTTGCGGAAGCCAAGGACGTGGAGACGCTAGAAGCGGCCATGCCCCGGATCATCGACAATTTCCAGGTCTACCTCCGTGAGTTGCGCGTCGAGGATCTTCGCGGATCGGCCGGAATCTACAGGCTCCGCGAAGAACTTCTGTTTCGCGTCAACTCCGCCGTCCGTCCGGCCCGTGTGACGGACGTTCTGTTCAAGGAAATGCTGGTTCAATAACCAACCAAGGCACGCATTGTGAGTCTCGAAACCGACATCGAAAACGAAGACGCGCCCGAATCCGACGAGGACCTCGCTGCGGAATTGGCGAACATGTCGGATTCCGACGACGCCGACGATGGCGAAACCGGAAACCGCGTCCTCGATCAGGACGAAATCGACAGCCTGCTCGGCTTCGACGGCTATGACGGCGAAGAGGGTGACGACGGAATTTCCGTGCTCATCAACTCGGCGCTCGTCAACTACGAGCGCCTGCCGATGCTCGAGGTCGTCTACGACCGGCTCGTTCGCCTGATGACGACCAGCTTGCGCAACTTCACTTCGGACAATGTTGAGGTGTCGATCGACTCCATCCAGTCGATCCGCTTCGGCGACTATCTCAACTCGATTCCTCTCCCCGCCATGCTGGGCGTGTTCCGGGCCGAGGAATGGGACAACTACGGCCTCCTGACCGTCGACAGCTCGCTGATCTACTCGATCGTCGATGTGCTCCTCGGCGGGCGGCGCGGAACGGCGGCGATGCGCATCGAGGGCCGGCCCTACACGACCATCGAGCGCAATCTCGTCGAACGCATGATCAATGTGGTGCTGGTGGACCTGTCCGCCGCCTTCGATCCGCTTTCGCCCGTGAATTTCCGACTCGACCGTCTCGAGACCAACCCCCGGTTCGCGACCATCGGGCGTCCGGCCAACGCGGGCATCATCACGCGACTTCGAATCGAAATGGAGGATCGCGGCGGCAAGCTCGAACTGATGCTGCCTTACGCGACCCTGGAGCCGGTGCGTGACCTGCTGCTCCAGATGTTCATGGGTGAGAAATTCGGCCGCGACTCGATCTGGGAAAACCATCTCGCCTCCGAACTCTGGCAGACCGACGTGCCCCTCCGCGCCGTCCTCGACGAGCAGACATTGAGCCTCAACGAAGTGCTCAATCTGAAGGAGGGCCAGTTCGTGCCCCTCAACGCCGCACCGGACTCCAGCATCAGGCTCTACTGCGGCGAGGTCCCGATGTTTACGGGTCGGATCGGCCGTGCGGGGAACATGGTCGCCGTCCAGGTTGAAGAACGTCTAGCCGTTGCCGAGGAATCCGAATGAGCGTTGCCGTTGCACTGGATCTTGTCGTCGCGGCGTTGCTTGTCGCGACGATCGTTTATGCGTTCGTGCTGAACCGCAGGCTTTCCGCGCTCCGCGCGGACCGGGCCGCTTTCGAGCGCCTGCTGAAGGACTTCACGGCTGCGACACAGCGCGCCGAAAGCGGCGTCGCGCTGCTCCAGCGCACAGCCTCGACCAGCGCGGCCGAACTGGACGGCAAGCGCGATGGCGCCGTGGCCCTCCGGAACGATCTTGAGTTTCTCGTCTCGCGGGCGGAGGAGCAGGCCGACCGCCTCGACTCCCTTATTTCCCGCGGGC
>JAEPNS010000375.1 GCA_017643325.1 Alphaproteobacteria bacterium
AATGTGCCACATATGACGGAGACCTTACCCGGACCGATGTGGGCCGAATGTCGGCACGACGCGCCTGCGGTAAGCGCACAACAGGGAAGACACGTTATGGAAGTCAAAGCCATCCGCATCGAGAAGACCGGCGGTCCGTCGGTCATGAAATGGAAGACGGTCGAGGTGCCGAAGCCGAAAAAGGGTGAGGTCACGGTTCGCCATACGGCTGTCGGGTTCAATTTCATCGACATCAACCATCGCACCGGACGCTATCCCCTGGAATTGCCGACCGGGATCGGTTCGGAAGCCGCGGGTGTCATCGAGGCGGTCGGCGTGGGTGTGAAGGACCTGAAGAAGGGCCAGCGAGTCGTCTACATCGGCGCCGTCGGCACCTATGCCGAGGCGCAGAATGTGCCGGCTGATATCTGCGTCCCGATCCCGCGCGATATCAGCGACGAGATCGCTGCCGCGACGCATCTCAAGGGCATGACGGTCGAGATGTTGGTCGAGCGCGTTGGTAAGGTAAAGAAGGGCGACACCGTCCTGATGCACTCCGCTGCAGGCGGGGTTGGCTTGTTGCTGTGCCAGTGGGCCAAAGCCCGCGGCGCAACGGTCATCGGAACGGCCTCGTCCGCGGCCAAGTGCAAGGAAATCACGAAGGCCGGCGCGAAACACGCGATCGACACATCCAAGAAGGATGTCGCGAAAGAAGTTATGAAGATCACCAAGGGCGAGGGTGTCGACGTGGTGTTCGACCCTGTGGGCAAGGACACCTACGAGACCTCGCTCGCCTGCCTCAAGGAGCGCGGTCTGCTGGCGAGTTTCGGCGGTGCCTCCGGGCCGGTCCCGATGGTTGACCTGAACGAGTTTCGCTACATGGCCAAGGCGTGGTTCCTGACGCGCGCCTCCCTGTTCAACTGGACCGCCAAACGCGACGACCGCCTGCACAGCGCGAAACGCGTCTTCTCCATGATCCGCACCGGCAAGGTGAAGGTGAAGATCAACCAGCGTTACCCGCTGGAGGACGCGGCCAAGCTGCACAAGGACATCGAATCCCGGAAGCTCACCGGGATCAGCATGCTGGTGCCCTAGCTCCGGGCTTCCCCTCCGCTCCCGTCAGGCCCAGAATGAGGGAAACGGCAGACGTTCCCTCATGCTGATCCTGTCGACGTATGGGGGCGGGGGGAGACTGGACTATGCGCGTGATCGATTTCTTCGACCGGGGTGCCATGTTGCACCCCGAACGTGCCTTCATGATTGGTGAGGACGGCGCGGTGACGACCCACGCCGAGGCGCGCGACCTGTCGCACCGCACCGCGCTCGCAATGCTCGACGCCGGCTTTGCCTATGGCAAGAAGGCCGCGATTTACAGCGCGAACCACACGAGTGCGTTCGACGCGCTGCTCGGCATCTACCGGGCCGGCGGCGCATGGGTGCCGATCAATGCACGCAACGCGGTCAACGAGAACGCCTACATTCTCGACCACAACGAAGTTGAATTTCTGTTTTACAACAGCGAGTTCGAGGACAACATCAAGGTAATCCGGGAGCAGTGTCCGGGCATCCGGACCTATGTGTGCCTCGACGCAGCAGGTACCGCTGCACCGGCGTTCGCGGATTTCGTCGCGGGTCACGACGGCACGGCGCCCGACTTCCCCGACAACCCCGAAGACATCTGCGGAATCTTCTCCTCCGGCGGCACCACCGGGCGTCCCAAGGGCATTCTCTGGACCAACCGGCTGTTCGAAACCATGGTCGCGGCGATGCTCGCGCACATGCCGCCAAAGAAGCCGCCGGTCCACCTTTGCGCGGCACCCATGACCCATGCGGCGGGCGTGGTGGCGCTGTCGCTCATGGCCGAGGGCGCGACGAACATTGTCATGAACGGGGTACAACTCCCCGAGCTGATGGAGAATATCGAGAAGTACGGTGTGACCAACCTGTTCCTGCCGCCCACGGCGATCTACGTGATGCTCGCGCATCCGGACGTGCGGAATTACGACTATTCCTCGCTTGATTACTTCGTCTACGCCGCCGCGCCCATGTCGGTCGACAAGCTGAAGGAGGCGATCGACGTGTTCGGTCCCGTCATGGCTCAGTGCTACGGCCAGGCCGAAGCACCGATGATCTGCACCTACATGTCGCCGGAGACGCACACCGAGGCCATCGAGACCAACAAGGTTCACCGGCTGTCCAGTTGCGGTCAGCCCTGTCTGCTGACGCCGGTCGAGATCATGGACGACGAGGAGAATATCCTGCCTGTCGGTGAGCGGGGCGAGATTGTTGTTCGCGGATCGCTCGTGATGGCTGGCTACCTCAAGAACAAGGAGGCGACGGACGAGGTGTCGACGTCCAACGGCTGGCACCGGACAGGCGATATCGGCCTGAAGGACGAGGACGGCTTCATCTATATCGTCGACCGGAAGAAGGACATGATCATTTCCGGCGGGTTCAACGTCTATCCGTCGGAGATCGAGCAGGTCGTCTGGAGCCACGAGGCCGTTCAGGACTGCGCCGTGATCGGCGTTCCCGACGACAAGTGGGGCGAGGCGGTGAAGGCCATCGTCGAGCTCAAGCCCGGAAAAACCGCGAGCGAGGACGAGATCATTGCACTGTGCAAGAAGGAACTGGGAAGCGTGAAGTCCCCCAAGTCCGTCGAGTTCTGGGATGAACTGCCCCGATCGCCTGTCGGCAAGGTCCGCAAGAAGGACATGCGCGACAAGTTCTGGGAAGGCCGCGACCGCGCGGTCTGATCACCAGACATGAGCACGCGCGTCGGCATTCTCGGGCTTGGCCGCATCGGCGGTACGGCGGGGCGCATGCTGCTCGATGCCGGTTATGACGTCATGGCGGTCGAGCGCCCCAGCGCCGCCTGGCTGAAGCAGGCAGGGGGTACGCTCCTGCCGGACGCCGCCACGCTCGCGCAAAAGACGGACGTCGTGATCGGTACGCTGTCGCGTGAGGAGGATGTCGAGGAAGCAGTCTTCGGCTCGAGAGGTCTCGTCAGCGGGGCTCGTGAAGGCCTGACCTTTGCCGACATGGGCACGTTTTCCGTCGCGCTCAAGGAGCGTATCCACGACGC
>JAEPNS010000376.1 GCA_017643325.1 Alphaproteobacteria bacterium
CCGTAGATGGTGGCGTAACCCACCGACATCTCGGACTTGTTTCCGGTCGTGACCAGCATCGCGCCGGTAGCGTTGGAGATCGCCATCAGGAGCGTGCCGCGCGTGCGGCTCTGGATATTCTCTGCCGTCACGCCCGAGGCCGGCTCGTTGAAGACTTCGGTGAGCATCTCGTCAAAGGCCGACATGGCCGGGCCGATGTTGGAGCTGTCGTAGCGCACCTCCAGCCGCTCGGCGAGCTCACGCGCGTCCTCCAGTGAGTCCTCGCTGGTGTAGGGAGACGGCATCATCACGCAGTGGACCCGGTCGCGCCCGAGCGCGTCGACCGCCACGACGGCGGTGATCGCGGAATCGATGCCACCGGACAGGCCGATCACGACCCCAGGGAAGCCGTTCTTGTTCACATAGTCGCGCAGGCCGAGAGTCATCGCCTGGTAGATGCGTTCCTTGCCCTCGATCCACGTCTCGACCTCTCCGTGGGCGCAGTCCCAGCCGTCGTCGCCGCGCGTCCATTCGCTCAGCTTGAGATCCTCGACGAACTGCTTCGCAGCGACCGCCATCTTGCGGTCGGCGTTGAGCACGAACGAACCCCCGTCGAACACCAGCTCGTCCTGCCCGCCGACCTGGTTCACGTAGACCAGCGGCAGGCCGGTCTCCGTCACCCGGGCGACCGCGAGGTTCATGCGCGTGTCGACCTTGTCGCGCTCGTAGGGGCTGCCGTTGAGAATTACGAGGATTTCCGCCCCGGACTCCATGAGGGTTTCCGAGACGTCGGGCGTCCACATGTCCTCGCATACGGCCACGCCGAGGCGAACGCCGCGGAAATTCACCGGGCCGGGCATGTCGCCCGCCTGAAAGATGCGTTTTTCGTCGAACACGCCGTAGTTCGGCAGGTCCCACTTGTAGCGGAGCGTCTGGACCTTGCCGTCGTCGAGCACGGCAGCGGCGTTGAAGCGGCGTCCGTCCTCCTCGAGCCACGGCGTGCCGACGATCAGGCCCGGCCCGCCGTCGCCGGTCTCGGCGGCAAGCCCCTCCACCGCCTCCATGGCGCGGCGCACGAAGGCGTTCTTCAGGATCAGGTCTTCGGGCGGATAGCCGGTCACGCACAGCTCGGTGCAGACAACCAGATCCGCGCCCTGCCCGGACGATGCCACCCGCGCGGCGCGGATCTTCGCGACGTTGCCCTCGATGTCGCCGACGACGGGATTCAGCTGGGCAAGCGCGATCTTCAGGGAATCGGTCATGGACGGAAAAAGCCCGGTTCAGGAATGCCGGCGGACGGTATTGGGGAGCGCCGGGGGTGTCAACGCGGCGCGGCGCCTACTTCCGCAGCAGGAACTCGCGGCCGACCTTCACACGCTTGGTGCCACCGTATTCGACGATGTCCGCCGTGGCGTAGGTCTGCTGCCAGTCGCCCGGCAGGAAGGAGCCGGTGCCGATAGCGTCGATGGGGACGTCCGCGGCGGCCATGACCTTGCACTTCTCCGGCCCGAAGCCCGACGACGCGACGATCTTCGCCTTCTCGAACCCGCCCTCGTCGAGGCGCTCGCGCAGGTGCCAGATCGCGGCCGCGGACACGCCGCCGCCGATCAGGTGCCGCAATTCGGTCTCGGTGCGGTAGCCGCGGATCGCGTCCGGCGCGTGGCGTTCAAGCACGGCATAGCTTTCCGACGGATCCAGCCCCTCGACATAGCGGCCGCCGGGCGTGTCGAGGCGCACCGACATCTGCCCGGCCTTCACCATGTCGGGAAAGCGCCGGCACACCTCCAGGGAATCACTGATCTCACGACCGAAATAGTCGACCAGCACCGTCAGCGGCTCATCCGGGTGGGTCTCGTGGAACATCTCGGCCGCGCGCACGGTCGAGCCGGCGTAGCCGATCAGCGCGTGGGGCATGGTGCCGAGCCCGCGCGGCTGCTCGAAATAGTGCGCGGTGGCATCGGTCGCGTTGCCGACGAACCCGACGGCGCTGACCTTGCGCCGTGCACGCGCCGAGCCGACCGAGGCGGCGTAGGCCATCATTTCGGCCATGTCGGGGCCCGTGCAGTGTCGTGCGTCGAAGGCCATGAAGGCGACGCTCGGCAGGTCGATGCACATGGCGGCCGCGTTGTAGGCGGCGACACAGGCCGCGCCGAGCTTCTGCAGAAACAGCGTCTCCAGGTCGACCAGTTCGTGGAATGAGCCGGAGATATACATGAGCGGTTCGCCCGCACCGACCCAGCGGCCTTCGTCGAAGCGCAGGTCGATCTCGAACGCCGTTCCCCGCGCGGCGGCAACGCCCTCGAGCCAGTCGACCGCGAGCCGGGTGGCGGACACCACCGGGCGACGCATGAAGACCGCGTAGGTCACCTCGGTGTCACCGAACTTGCCGACGATGGCGCGCGTCTTGTTGAAGTAGGCGTCCGTGTAATCGGGCACCTGCTCGACCGCCGGGCGCAGTTCCGCCTTGCGGGCCGGTATGACTGCCGGATTGTCAGCGCTGGATTCGGCGTCCGGAGATTCGGTTGTGCTCATGATGCCCCCCGATATCGACGGGTGCAGTCTGGCGTGTCGCGCACCGTTCGCAAAGCGCGTTTTGTGCCGCTCCGACCGGTACGGCCTAGCCGGCCGATGCCTGCCGCGCCTCTTCCGCCAGGATATCGTCGCGCTGGCGTTTCAGCCGCTCGGCGATCTGGAAGGCCAGCTCGATCGACTGGCTGGCGTTCAGGCGCGGGTCGCAATGGGTGTGATAGCGGTCCGCGAGCCGTTCCTCGGTGATCTCCTGGGCGCCGCCGATGCACTCTGTGACGTCCTGACCGGTCATCTCGAAGTGGACGCCGCCGGCATGGGTGCCCTCGGCGCGGTGCACCTCGAAAAAGGTATCCACTTCCGACAGGATCGCATCGAAGCCGCGGGTCTTGTAGCCCGTGGACGCCTTGATCGTGTTGCCGTGCATCGGGTCGCAGGACCAGACAACCTTTCGCCCCGCCTGGTCGACCGCGCGCACCAGCGGCGGCAGCCCCTCGGCGGCCTTGTCCGCGCCCATGCGGCAGATCAGCGTGATCCGTCCCGCCTCGT
>JAEPNS010000377.1:0-322 GCA_017643325.1 Alphaproteobacteria bacterium
CCGCCCTGTGCCACCCAGGCGCTGCGGAAATTGCCCCGGCACATATGGACGGTGACCGTCATGTCGTCGGGCCTCCCGACCATGGATTCGTTGAGCAACCGGCAGTAGGTGCGCGGCAGCACATCGGGATCCTCGCCCATCGCGGCGGTGGCTTCGCGGATCTTGCCGTCGCACAGGTACGCGAAGTTGGTGTCGTCGAACTGCAGGTAGCGCAGCCCTGCATCCGCGAGCGACCTCACTTCCGCGTTATAAGCGGCGGCGAGATCCGCGTAGAACTCGTCGAGGTCGGGGTACACGTCCTCGCTGATTGCCTTCCGGCCGC
>JAEPNS010000377.1:332-3006 GCA_017643325.1 Alphaproteobacteria bacterium
CGCGGAAATGCAGCATCGACGGCGACGGGACGCAGACCTTCGCCGTGCGTGACGTCACCGCGTTGAGGTATTCGAAGTCCCGCAGCTGGATGTCGCGGCTATGCGCAAGCTTGCCCTCCACGGTCATGGTCGGCGGCACAAGGCCGACTTCGGTGCCGTCATCCTTGCGAAAATGTGCCGCAAAATTACCCTCTGTCACCTTCACGCCGTCGATTTGTTCCAAAAAGTCCAAATGCCACATGTAACGGCGGTATTCGCCGTCGGTGATGCCTTGCAGGCCGGCGTCTTCCTGCAGCCTGACCACGTCGGAGATGCACTCGTCCTCGATCCCGCGCAGTTCGTCCGCATCGATCGCGCCGTTCGCGGCCTTATCTCGCGCCTCGACAAGGCGTGCCGGGCGCAACAGGCTCCCGACCTGGTCGGCACGAAACGGCGGTTTTCCATTCAGCGGCATGACGGTTCCTCCCGGTTCCGAAAATTATGCCCAACCGGCCCGCCAAAGACACCCGCCGGTTTGGCCACGCCCGGCCATCCCGCTACACTCGCGCGACGACAGGAGGATTTCATGAAGATCGAGACCATCGACCATATCGGCATCCGCGTCGCGGATCTGGACCGCGCGATGGCGTTCTACCGCCTGTTCGGCTTCGAGGTGGTGCACCGGGCCGATAACGACCCGGTCGCCGTGGTCAAGAACGCCGAGGATGTGGAGCTCAACCTCGTCTTCAATTCCAACGACGACAATGGCGGCGACAACATCCTGATGGATATTCCCACCAAGTACCCCGGCTTCACCCATGTCGCCTTCCGGGTGAACTCGGTGCTGGAAACAGTGCAGACACTGCGCGACAACGACATAGAGATCACCCAGGGCCCGGTGAAGTTCGGACGCGACGGGCATGTCTCCGTCTTCGTGCGCGACCCCGACCGCAACACCCTGGAATTCAGGGGCCGGGAAGAAGACCTGTCGGCCATCGGCGGAGTCCAGAAATACGAAAACGAGAACTAGGGAACATTTTCATGCAATTGATCGACCTCAGCGGCGAAATCTTCCACAAGTGCCCGACCCTGCCGAACCATCCGCCGGCGGTCATCACGGACTGGAACACGCATGACACCTACCGCGAGGCCGAGGGCGTGAAGTTCTCGATCGCGTCCAAGTACATGTCCTTCGGGGAGCACACCGGCAGCCACGTGGACGCCCCGGTCCATTTCGACGCCGACCCCGACGCGAAGTCGGTCGACCAGATGCCGCTTGAGGACTTCTACACCGACGCCGTCTGTCTCGACCTGTCCCATGTGGAACTCAAGAGCCGGATCGGGATCGACGAGCTCGAGGCCGCGGAGAAAGCGGCCGGCATCGAGATTCGGCCGCGTGACACGGTGCTGCTTTACATGGCGCACTACGACCGCACCTTCGGAACACCCGAGTTCATGACCGACTTTCCCGGGCTGACCAAGGAATCCGCCGAATGGCTCGGCCACAAGGGGATCGTCATGTTCGGTGTGGAGGCCGCGAGCCCCGGCCGCCCGGGCAAGGACAATTTCGAGGTCCACCTCGTCTGCCGCGACATGGGCTTTACCCACATGGAGGGCCTCGCCAACCTGCACCAGGTGGTCGGCAAGGGGCGCTTCCGTTTCATCGCGTTTCCGCTGAAGATCCGCGGCGGGACGGGGTCCCCGATCCGCCCCGTGGCGGTCCTCGACGAGTAGCGCCTAGACCGCCGTCAGGCCACCGTCGACGGCCAGCACATGGCCGGTGACGGACTTCTGCTCCGGCGCAGCCAGGAACAGCACGGCCGAGGCAATCTCCGCGGGCTCCGGGAAGTCGCCGAGCGGAATGCGCGCGAGCATCCCGGCCCGGCGTTCCGGGTCCTTCAGGATTTCCTGACGACTCTCGGTCATGACGGTGGTCGGCGCGACAGCATTCACGCGGATCCCGTGTTCGGCCCACTCGATGGCATGCATCCGCGACATCTGGATCAGACCACCCTTGGTGATGCCGTAGACGGATCGGCCTGCCAGCCCGGTCATACCGTGGGTCGACGCGATGTTCACGATCGCGCCCCCGTGGCCGGCTTCGATACAGTGGGCCGCGAACCGGCCGGACAGGAAATAGGCACCCTTCAGGTTCACGTCGACGACGGCATCCCATTCGTCCCAAGTGACATCGACGGCGGCACGATGAAGCGGCACGGCGGCATTGTTCACCAGGACATCGAGCCCGCCGAGACCGTCGATCGCCGCCTGGCAACCGGAGCGGATACTGTCTTCATCGCGCAGGTCCAGCGTCACAGCCACCGCATTCACGTTGACCAGCGCCGTATCCTTCATGACCGGATCGAGCATTCCCGCATCGATGTCCGCGAGGGCGACGTCGTAACCGGCACGCGCAAAACTCAGCGCGGTTTCACGGCCCAGGCCCGTCGAGGCGCCTGTCACCAGTGCCCGGCGGTTCGCACTGCCGCTCATGCTGCCACTCATGCGTCAACCAGATCGCCGGCCTCGTTCCGGGCAAGGCCGGACTGCTCGGCCGCATCGGTAATCGTCGGATGCCAGTCGACACGGCCCGCGTCGGGACCGCCGATGATGGTCAGCAGCGTGCCCTTGCCCTCGCTGACATGCCGGAACCCGCGATAGACACCCTGCGGGATACTGATCGAATCGAACGGCT
>JAEPNS010000378.1:0-257 GCA_017643325.1 Alphaproteobacteria bacterium
CGATCTGCGGCAGTCCGCCGACAACGCTGCGACGGCCTTCCGGCGGGTAGTGCAACCGATCCACGATCTCGCGTGCCTCGTCAGCGGTCTCGCAGGACGGCATCACGATTCCGAGCGCGCCGCCGTCCAGCGCGCGCGTCGCCATGGCGAACTCGCCTTTGGGCACCCGCACGAGGGGCGCGATGCCGGTCGCCAGTGCGGCGACGGAGATCTGCGCCGTCTGGTCGAGGGTGAGGGGGCCGTGCTCGAGATCGATG
>JAEPNS010000378.1:267-2995 GCA_017643325.1 Alphaproteobacteria bacterium
CCTCAAGGCGTTCGCGGGCGCGGTTCACGATGGTCACCATGGTCGGTAATCCCTGTATCTGGCGTCAGGCGGATGCGAGCGCGTCGGCGCCGCGGGTGTAGTTCATGATCCACTGGTCGGGATTGCGGTTGACCAGCGGGCGCCCATAGAGCGGGTGGTGAAGGCTGCGGACCTCGTGCTCGAGCGTGAAGAGCGGTTCGCCGCTCTCGGGATCGACGATGTCCTCGAACCGGTACTGGTGCGCATCGCTTTCCTCGGTGACCAGGCCCCGCGCGCGCAGGCGTTCGTGCGGGCCAGCGAAATCGGCGATGTAGATCTGGATATGATGCCCGTCGAACGGAGGCAGGCTTCGCCGGGTCTCGCGGAAATACATGTGCTGGTTGGTGCCGGTGCGTACGACGGCCGCGGGCGCGTTTTCGAATTGGTCCGCGACGGCGTGTGCACCCATGATCTCGCGGTAGAAGGCTGCGATCCCGGCTGCCGATCCTGTCGGGACGTCAAGCAGCACATAGGGCATGCCGACGCGCATGTCCCCGAATCGCTGTGCAGGCGGGTGGCACCGGATCCGGTTGCCCCACGGGCAGGTCACATCGATATGCGACTTGCGCACCTTGAAGTCGTAGGCGGTGTCCGCCAGCAGCGGACGGGCCGCTTCCAGCCGTTCGGCCAGGCCGTCGTACCAGGGCAGCACCAGGCCCGTGCGGCCACGCAGCACGTCCGTCCCGTGGGTGGGCAGGTGAAACTGGCTGCGCCCGACATTGACCCACATGTTGTCGATCCCCGTCATCATGTAGGGGTCGCGCGTGAGCCCGAGGGCCGAAACGTAGAACGATGTCGCGAGAAGCTGGTCCGGCACGCGCACATTGACGTGCTCCAGGTGCACGATGTTGCCGACATCCTCGAGGGACCGGTCGTAGGTGCGGTTCTGGGCCAATGTGCGGGACCTCCGGTTCGGGTGTCGGAAACCGCTGTTCGGTCAGGATATTGGAGGCCCGGGCCGGAATCGAACCGACGTACAAGGATTTGCAGTCCTCTGCATAGCCACTCTGCCACCGGGCCACGCGATCGCGGCAAGGCGATGCGGGGCGTTCATATCCCAAAAAACGTCTCCCTTGGGAAGCCCTGGCGGACACATGGACGCAATTGTCATGTTCGCGAACGCTGGCTTATAACTGCGCCAATTCCGCTGAACATCCTTGGGGCCTGAATCCGATGAGCGAGTTCGAAACGGCGCGGCGCAACATGGTCGACGGTCAACTCCGGCCGAACCGCGTGACGGACGACCGCATCCTCGACGTGATGGGCGAGCTCCCGCGCGAGATGTTTGTCGGCAAGTCGAAGCAGGGCATCGCATATGTCGATGAGGACATCGAGATCGGGGAAGGGCGCTATCTCGCCGAGCCGGTTGTCGTGGCGCGCCTCGTCCAGGCGCTGGAGCTGACGCGCAGTGATTCGGTCCTCGTGATCGGCGCCGGCACGGGCTACGACGCCGCGCTGATCGGGCGCCTGTCCGGACCCGTCGTCGCGATCGAGAGCGATTCGGTGCTGGCGGACCAGGCCTCGATGGTGATCAACCATCTCGGCATCGACAATGTCGCCGTGGTGGAGGCCGATCTGCGCGGGGGCTATGCGGAACAGGCGCCCTACGATGTGATCTATTTCGGCGGTTCGGTTGATGAGATTCCCGATAGCATCGCCGGCCAGCTTGCCCCCGAGGGCCGGCTTGCTGCGGTCCTGGGCGGTGCCGAGAACGGCATTCTCGGGCGCGCGTGCCTGATGACGGCGATCGGCGGGAACCTGTCCCGCCGGGCCATTTTCGATGCCGGGACGCGGCCGCTTCCGGGATTTGAAAAGGCGCCGGCCTTCGTATTCTAGGTTTGCATTTTCGGGCGACCTCGGGCAGGTTGCTTCGGGATGGCAGGCAATAGAATTTCTATGTGTCTCAAGGTGTTAACGGTTCGGTGAAAGACGGCATTCATGGCGTTCAAATACGGTATCAGCGCGTTGGCCCTTATGGCGGCAGCCGGGGTGATGGCCTCGAACGCGGGTGCGCAGAGCCTGCCCGAGGCGCTGGCCCTGACATACGAAACGAACCCGGATATCGCGGCCGCGCGCGCGAGCCTGCGCAGCACGGACGAAGAGGTGCCCCAGGCGCTGGCCAACTGGCGACCGAATGTCGAGATCAACGGGGCCTACGGCGTGCGCGAACGCCAGCGGGAATTTTCCACCGGCGTCGATATCGACAACACCGACCAGCCGCAGTCGATTGCGCTGAATATCTCGCAGAACCTGTTTCGCGGGTTCCGGACCGTTTCGGCGACCGACCAGGCGCACAACCTCGTCGCGGCGGGCCGGGCGAACCTGATCTCGCGCGAGCAGACGGTGCTCCTCGAAGCCGTCACCGCCTACATGAACGTGCTGCGTGACCGCGCCATTCTCGACCTTCGCCAGAACAACGTGCGCGTGCTCCAGCAACAGCAGCAGGCGACGCGTGACCGCTTCGATGTCGGCGAATTGACGCGGACCGATGTGGCGCAGGCCGACAGCCGCCTCGCGACCGCCATCGCCGACGAAACGACGGCGCGCGGCAACCTCGACAGCTCGGTGGCGGACTATATCGAGGTGATCGGCCAGCCGCCGGGCACGCTGGTGCCGCCCGCCCTGCCTGAAGGCCTGCCGGCCAGCGAGGACGAGGCGGTCGAACTGGCGAAGACGAACAATCCCGATG
>JAEPNS010000379.1 GCA_017643325.1 Alphaproteobacteria bacterium
CATCTGGATCGATCCGAACTGGGTCAGGTCATTGTGGTCGGCACCCGGAATTTCCCGGAATTCCGGGCCTGATGGAGCCAAAGCGGCAAGACGGTGACCGTGCTCGACCGGGACAATCTGGTCTTTGGCGCCGTGGATCATCAGAATCGGCGCCTCGACGTCGGAAATAGTCAGGTCCGACCGAAAATGGTGGCGCAGAAGGCGCTCTTTCGCCGGTACCCAGCGATAGTGACGGCCGGCAACCGCCAGCAATGAATCGAACGGTGATTCGAGGACGAGCGCATAGACGTCGCGCTCGGCGGCCAGGTTGATCGCAACAGCGGCACCGAGGGAGTGACCGTACAGTCCGATGGGTCCGTCGGTACGTGCGTCGACGAAGTCGTACGTCGCGCGCGCATCGACGAAGAGACCGGTTTCCGTCGGCTTGCCGGTGCTGCCGGGGTAGCCCCGGTACTCGGCAAGCAGAACTCCGAACCCGGCGCGGGACAGCGCGTCGGCCTTGGCGTGCTGAAAGACCGCCGCGTCGGCGTTGCCGTGGAAAACGATGATCGTGGGTCGTGCGTTGGGAGCTGGCCGGAACAGTGCGAACAGGTTTTCCCCATCGGGCGTCGTGATCTTGGCCTGTTCGAACCCGGACGGGAATTCCGGGAACGTGGCGAGACGGGGTGCGGGAAAAATCATGCCGTCCTGAAGCGCGTAGAGCATGATGAGGGGGATCGTCGCGAGTGCGCCAAGGCTTAGAACGGGAAACCAGATAAAGCGCATAATATATATTATGTTAAATATGATTATCTATTTTAGCCCAATGACCTAGAAGGATTTCTATGATGCGTTCTGTTCCGCGCGCTGCGCCGCCTCCACCTGTTTCTTGACGCTCAGGTCGCCCGACACCCACGCATCGAGCACCGGCTTGAGGCTGTCGAACGGCTGGTAGCCGACCGTGAGCGCGGCCATGGTGTCGTCCTCGCGGAGCACCACGGTCGGGAATCCGCTCACCCCTGCCTGCTGGCACCAGGCGAAGTCGTCCAGCGTCTGCTGCTTCATCTCGTCGGATTCGAACGCGGCCCGGAATTCCTCGCGGTCGATGCCTTCCTTCTCGGCATAGTCGAGGAAGGTTTCGAGCGCCGTCGTGTCGGTGTCCTCGACGTAATAGCCCTTGTGGATACGCTCGTAGAACGACAGCAGCGCCTCGGGCTTCAGGTTGCGGACGACGACTGTGGCGCGGCATGCCGGTTCGGTGTCGAGCACGAAGCCCTCGCGGTCGAAGAATGCGTAGTTGAACTCGGCGCCGGTGGTCTCCGCGACCTGTTCCCAGTGGTGTTTGATGGTCGCCTTGTACCGGTCGCTCATCGGTTCGGTGTCGAACGCGTGCAGGCCGCCGACGATCACGCGCAGCGGCGCGTCGTCCTTATAGTCTTCGGCCATCTTCTCCAGCACCGGCGAGAAGCCCCAGCACCAGGAGCACATCGGGTCGCCGACATAGATGATTTCGCGTTCGGTGGTCATGTGTGTCTCCGCGTGTGGTCGCCGCTAAGCATCCCTCGTGACGACCGCTTCGCGGTATCCTCGGGATGAGGATATTGCTTGATCGGCCTCACCCTGAGGAGCCGCCGAAGGCGGCGTCTCGAAGGGTGCTGGGAAATATCTTGTTGGCTGCCACCCTAACACCTATCCCGGAATCTCCAGCACCATCCCGTCGTAGGCCGGCTCCACGCCGTCCGGCAGCTTTTGGCGCAGGCGTTCGTAGTCCACGCGGTGGCTGAGATGCGTCAGGATCGCACGGCGCGGCCGCAACCGATCGATCCATTCCAGCGTCTGGGCCAGATGGCTGTGGGTCGGATGCGGCGTCTCGCCGAGGGAATCCACGATCCAGGTGTCGATCCCGGCGAGGATGTCGAACGCTTCCTCGGGCAGCGTCTTCACGTCAGTCGAGTAGCCGAAATCGCCGAACCTGAAGCCGACCGAGGGCATGCGCCCGTGCTCCTGGCGGAACCAGCGGATATCAATGTCGCCCAGCGTAAGCGGGCCGTTGAGCGCGTTCGGGGTCAGGCAGGGACGCCAGAACTGGGGCTGCGGTTTCGGGTACGGCTCGAACACGTAGCCGAAGCGCTCCTGCAGGATCTCCAGCGTGTCCGCCGCGCCCCAGGCGTCGATCGCCCCGCCCTTGCGGTAGTTCAGGGTGCGGATGTCATCGATCCCGTTAACGTGGTCGGCATGGGCGTGGGTAAAGAGGATCGCGTCGATATCCCAGATTTCCGCGTCCATGAGCTGCATGCGCAGGTCGGGTGATGTGTCCACGAGAATGCGGATGTCGTCGGTCTCGACAACGATGGACGGCCGGCGGCGGCGGTTCTTCGGGTTGTTGCGGTCGATATCGGCCCAGCCGTCGGGACCGAGGAGCGGCGTGCCGCCGGAACTTCCGCAACCGAGAACCGTGACCTTCATCCAGATGACCGAACGTGTCAGGCGGGCCGCTCGGCGCGGGAGAACAGGCGGAAGAAGTTGTCCGTCGTGGCCGCGTCGAGGCTCTCGCGGTCGGTGCCGCGCACCTCGGCCAGAACATCGGCGGTGTGCGCGACGAAGGCCGGCTCGTTGCGCTTGCCCCGGTTCGGGACCGGAGCAAGGAAGGGCGCGTCGGTTTCCACGAGGATCCGGTCCTGCGGCACGTCCTTCGCGATCTCGCGCAGCTCTTCCGCCGTCTTGAAAGTGAGGATGCCGGAAAAGCTGATGTACATGCCAAGGTCCAGCGCCGCCTCGGCGAGGCCCCGCCCGCTGGAAAAGCAGTGCATCACGCCGGTGAAAGCCCCCTTCTCCATCTCTTCGCGCAGGATGTCGGCGCAGTCGTCGTCGGCGTCGCGCGCGTGGACCACCAGCGGCAGCCCGGTCTGCCGTGCCGCGGCGATATGGGCGCGGAAGCTGGCCTGCTGCCGGTCGCGCGGGCTGCGGTCGTAGTAGTAGTCGAGGCCGGACTCGCCGATTCCCACGACGTT
>JAEPNS010000037.1 GCA_017643325.1 Alphaproteobacteria bacterium
AGCTCCTGCCACTTCTCGTTGAGCCGCCGCGCCTCGGACGAGTTGATGATCCGCTGATCGATGACCAGCGTCTCGGTCACGCCGCGCAGGGTCCGGGCGAACACCAGCGCGCCGTCATCGCGGACCTGGCCCTGCCAGCCGCGTTCGAGCTGGGTCGAGAGCCGGTCGAGCATCCAGGCAATGGCCGCCACCGCCTCGTTGGCGCGCTCGGCGTCCGCCACGAGTTCGGGGTTGAGCGCACCGGCAATCGCCGCCTGCTCGACGACGGTCGCGTTCGGCAGATGCACCGTGAGCGGCTCGGTGAGCCGGCGCACCTCGCGCGCGGTGTCCAGCATGGCACGCAGGTCGGCACCCGAGCGGCGGCTCCCGTCGGACATGTGCAGGACGGCATCGCTGAGGCCACTCTCGATCAGCGAGTCCTCCAGCGCCGGGTCGTCCTTTAGGTAGACTGCGGAGTTGCCGCGTTGCAGCCGATAAAGCGGCGGCTGTGCGATGTAGAGGTGCCCGCGCTCGATGATCTCCGGCATCTGCCGGTAAAAGAAGGTCAGCAGCAGGGTGCGGATGTGCGACCCGTCGACATCCGCATCGGTCATGATGATGATCTTGTGGTAGCGCAGCTTCTCGATATCGAAGTCATCCCGGATTCCGGTGCCCAGCGCCGTGATGAGCGTGCCGATTTCCGCCGATGACAGCATCTTGTCGAAGCGCGCGCGTTCCACGTTCAGGATCTTGCCGCGGAGCGGCAGCACCGCCTGGGTCTTGCGGTCGCGGCCCTGCTTGGCCGATCCGCCGGCGCTGTCGCCCTCGACGATGAAGAGTTCGGCCTTGGCCGGGTCGCGTTCCTGGCAGTCGGCGAGTTTCCCCGGCAGCGAGGCGACGTCGAGCGCGCCCTTGCGCCGCGTCAGCTCACGGGCCTTGCGCGCCGCTTCGCGGGCCGCCGCAGCCTCGACGATCTTATCGATTACCGTGCGGGCCTCGTTCGGGTGCTCCTCGAACCACTGGCCGAGCCGGTCTCCGACGATCGATTCCACGATCGGCCGAACTTCCGAGGACACCAGCTTGTCCTTGGTTTGGGACGAGAATTTCGGATCCGGTACCTTTACCGAGAGGACGCAGGTCAGGCCCTCGCGTGCATCGTCCCCCGAGATCGCGATCTTCGCCTTCTTTGCGATCCCGCTCTCGTTGGCGTAGTTGTTGATCGTGCGCGTGAGCGCACCCCGGAAACCGGCAAGGTGGGTGCCGCCGTCGCGCTGCGGGATGTTGTTCGTGAAACACAGCATCGTCTCGTGGTAGCTGTCATTCCACTGCAGCGCGACCTCCACGACAATCCCGTCCTTCTCATCGGTCACGTGGATTACGTCGCCCATGATTCCCTGGCGATTGCGGTCCACATACTCGACAAAGGCCTTGAGCCCGCCCTCGTAGTACATCTCGGTGCGCACCGGCTCGACCCCGCGCGCATCGGTGAGAACGAGGGTGACACCGGAGTTGAGAAAAGCCAGTTCACGCAGGCGGTGCTCCAGCGTATCGCGGTCAAACTCTGTCATCGTGAAGGTTTGCGGCGACGGCAGGAAGGTGACCTCGGTGCCGGTCAACGGCGCGCCGCCTGCATCCGGCGCATCTCCCATGACCTTCAGATCGCCGTCGGGCACCCCGTGTTCGAATCGCAGCTTGTGCTCCTTGCCGTCACGCCAGATCCGCATTTCCAGCCATTCCGACAGGGCATTCACCACCGACACACCGACCCCGTGCAGGCCGCCGGACACCTTGTAGGAATTCTGGTCGAATTTCCCGCCCGCATGGAGCTGGGTCATGATGACCTGGGCAGCCGAGACGCCTTCCTCTTCGTGGATGTCGACGGGGATTCCGCGACCGTTGTCGACGACCGTAACGGACCCGTCGGGGTTCAGGGTGACGTTGACCGTGTCGCAATGCCCAGCCAAGGCCTCGTCGATGGCGTTGTCGACAACCTCATAGACCATGTGGTGCAGGCCCGAACCATCGTCGGTGTCGCCGATATACATGCCGGGGCGCTTGCGCACGGCATCGAGCCCGCGCAGCACCTTGATGGAATCCGCACCATATTCCCCGTCGTCGCCTTCGGTAATTTCCGGGTTCTCGATGTCGTCACTCATAAATCGTCTCCTGTCGTCCCGCGGCGTCAGCAGGCGCTGACGCGGCCGGACGAAACGTCCAACAACTGGGCATTATTCCCGAATGCCTCGAACAGACCGGCGTCGGTCCCGCTGAGCCAGGCCTGCGCCCCCAGGGCCAGGATGCGTTCGGCCAGCGCGCCCCGTCGTCCCTCGTCCAGATGCGCGGCCACCTCATCGAGCAAAATGACCGGCGCGGCACCGCGCGCAAGCCCGAGGAGGCGGGCATGCGCCAGAACGATCGCGATCAACAAGGCCTTCTGTTCACCGGTCGAGCAGAGCGCGGCCGGCATGTCTTTCGTGCGGTGGCGCACCGCAAGATCACTGCGGTGCGCGCCATGCAGTGCCCGCCCCGCTTCCGCGTCACGCGAGCGATTGCGCGCCAGCAGTTCACGGAGGCGATCCTCGACGGCGAGCGCAGGTTCGACGTCAAGCCAAGTCTCAACCTCACCCTCGAACACCAGGCCCGCGCGCGGAAACGGCTCTTCGCGCACACTGTCTTCAGCAGCGATCGCCGCATCGAGCCGGGCCACCACCTCGCGCCTGGCTGCCGCAATCGCCACGCCGGCTGCCGCCATGGATTCCTCTTCCGCAGCCAGCCACGCGGTGTCGCCGACTCCGTCGCGCAGGAGGCGCTGGCGTCCACGCATCGCCTGTTCGTAGGACGAAAGCCGCCGCGCATGCTCGGCGTCGAAGCCGTAAACCATGCGATCGACGAACTGGCGGCGCGCGGTGCCGCCTTCCATGAAGAGCCGGTCCATGTCCGGCGTGAGCCAGACGATGCTCATATGTTCGGCGAAGGCCGCCTGGCCGCGCGCGGGCTCGCCGTCGATCCGCACCGCACGCCGGGCAGCCGCACCCCCGGGCCGGGCCTCCAGGCCCGTTCCCAGCGCGACCGGACCATGCGACCCGTCCACCTGAACGGCTACGGCCCAGCCCGGCGCCGATACGCCGTCCGACAGACGCGCGACGTCCGGAAGCGACGCACGCCGCAACCCCCGGCCGGGCGCAAAAAACGAAACCGCCTCAAGCAGGTTGGTCTTTCCGGAACCGTTCGCACCGGCCAACAGGACCGGCGTCCGATCGACGTCGAGGCGCAAGGCCGCGTAATTGCGGAACGTGGTGAGATCGAGGCGCCGTATAAACGCACCGGTCATCGCGGCGCCGGACTGCGCGCGATCGGACGGCGCATTCCGGTTCGTGATGTCGTGCGTGGTCATTGCCGAGCCACGTCGCCTAAACCCGCATCGGCATCAGGACGTAGAGAGCGCTCTGGTCTTCACCGTCGCGCACGATCGTCGGGGACGACGCGTCGGCCAGCACAAATTCGGCGCCGTCGCTTTCTATCTGGGACGTGATGTCCAGGAGGTATCGGGAGTTGAAGCCGATCTCGAGCTGATCGTGCTCAAAGCCAACCTCGAGCTCTTCGACAGCACTGCCGTTCTCCGCGCTGGTCGCTGACAGGGTCAGCATGCCAGACCCGACCGCGAGCTTGATGGCACGACTTTTCTCGGACGAGATCGTCGATACGCGATCAACGGCTTCGGCGAAGGTGTTGCGATCGACCGAAAGCACCTTGTCGTTGCCTGTCGGGATAACCCGCTCGTAGTCCGGGAATGTTCCGTCGATGAGTTTCGAGGTCAGCACGGCTTCGTCGAACGTGACTCGTACGCGGGTGTCCGACAGGGCCACCTCGACCGGATCGGTGGTCTCCTCGATCAGCTTGCGGAGCTCGCCGATGGCCTTGCGGGGCACGATCACGCCGGGCATGCCCTCGCCGCCATCCGGCATCGACAGCTGGACGCGCGCAAGCCGGTGGCCGTCCGTCGCAACCGCGCGAAGCATTGCGGTGCCGTCATCGTCGGCGGCGTGCAGGTAAATTCCGTTGAGGTAGTACCGGGTTTCCTCGGTCGAGACCGCGAAACGCGTCCGGTCGATAAGCGTGCGCAGGTCCTCCGCCTCGAGGGAAAAAACGTTCGGCAGGTCGCCGCCGCTCATGGTGGGAAAATCCTCGACCGGCAAGGTCGCCAGGTTGAAGCGCGACCGTCCCGCGCGAATCGCCATCTGGCCCGCCTCGGCATCGGTCTCGATTTCGACCTGTGCGCCATCGGGCAGTTTCCGGACGATATCGTAGAGCGTGTGCGCGGGCGCCGTTGTGGCGCCGGCCTGGCCGATCTCGGCCGGTACGGTCTCGGTGATCGCGAGGTCCATGTCGGTCGCTGTGAGGGTCAGCGCGTTTTCCTGGCCGTCCAGGAGAACGTTGGCGAGGATCGGAATGGTGTTGCGCCGCTCGACGACGCTCTGCACATGGGCCAGCGCCTTCAGAAGGGTCGCGCGCTCGATCGTCAGCTTCATTCGTCTGCTTTCCTTTTCGTCTCCGGAGTCACCGGTCCGTTGTGCCCGCCTGGGCAGCCGATGACCGGAGCCGGAAGATGGTCCAAGAAGACCCGGAATCGCGCGGATTCCGTGCAAAAATAGGTAGTCCAAAATTATAGCAGGTCGAGCTTGATTCGACAGGCCTTTCGGCTGCCGAACTGACGTTCGCAGGTGCCGAATAATCTATATTTTTCAGGTAATTACCAGAACTCGCCGCCGAAGCGGTGGATCAAATCTCAAGCATGCGGCGCAGCAGCTCCACATCCTCGTTGAATCCCGCGTCTGTGGACCGCAGTTCCTCGACCTTGCGAACCGCATGCATGACCGTCGTATGGTCGCGCCCGCCGAACTTACGCCCGATTTCCGGAAGCGAGCGCGAGGTGAGTTGCTTCGCGAGATACATGGCGACCTGGCGCGGGCGGGCAACAGCCCGGGCTCGGCGTGCGGAATGCATGTCAGCGAGCCGAATATTGAAATGTTCGGCCACGCGCTTCTGGATTTCCTCGATCGTGACCCGGCGGTCGTTCGCACGCAGGAGGTCGTGCAGGACGTCCTGGGTCGTCTCGAGCGTGACCGGCCGCCCGACGAGAGTCGCGTGTGCGACGATGCGGTTCAGTGCGCCTTCGAGTTCGCGAACGTTGGACGTGATCTTGTGGGACAAAAATTCCATCACCTTGTCCGGCACGTCAGACCCGATCTGCTCTGCCTTGGCCTGAAGGATACCCAGCCGCAGTTCGTAGTCGGTCGGATGAATATCAGCCACGAGGCCGCAGCCCAGGCGCGATTTGAGGCGCTCCTCCATCCCCTCCAGGTCGGAGGGAGACTTGTCCGCCGACACGATGATCTGGCGGTTCTGGTCCACGAGCGCGTTGAACGTGTGGAAGAACTCCTCCTGGGTCGAATCCTTGCCCGCGATGAACTGGATATCGTCGATCATGAGCACGTCGACCGAGCGGAACTGTTCCTTGAAATCCATGATTGTCCGGTACCGCAGCGCGCGGATGAACTGGTACATGAACTTCTCGGCCGACATGTAGAGAACGCGGCGGCGCGGATCACGCTCGGTAATATGCCACGCAATGGCGTGCATCAGGTGCGTCTTGCCCAGTCCGACGCCGCCGTACAGGAACAGCGGGTTGAACGGCACCGCCTTCGCTTCGGCCACCCGGCGTGCAGCGGCGTGGGCGAGTTCGTTCGACTTGCCGACGACGAAGTTCTTGAACTTGAACCGCTCGTCGATAAAGGCACGCACGTCCTCAATGCCAGGTTCGCCGCCGTCAGCCCCGCCTGCAGGCACCGGCCCGGCGGAGCCGTTCGCGCCGCGAGGCGCGGCCTCCGATTCGATGCGCTGGGACAACGGCTGGCGCGGCGGCGCGCCGGCAGGCTGGATCACGGTCTGGGTGGGCTCGACGATGATCTCAACGGTCCGGACCGCGTCGTTTTCCTCTGCCCAGAGCTCTGCGAGCCGGTCGGCGTAGTTTTGCTCGATCCAGTCGCGCATGAACCGCGTCGGAACCGCGACGCGCAGCTGGCTCCCCTTGAAATCGCCGAGCGTCAGGGGCTTGAGCCAGCTGTTGAAGGCCGCATCGCCCACATCGGCACGAAGCCGCGCGCGCACGCGCGTCCACTGCTCTGTCAAGGAATTGTCGGCTTGCCCCCACTGTTCGGCCATCTGGCGAAACACTCCATCAAAAAAATTTCTTCATGTGCGCGGTCCCGCCAGGAAAACTCACACACGCTCAACCGGTGTCCGTCACGTGTCCACGCCAGAGACACGTCGGTCCAACCCCGTTTAGGGACGCTTCGAAGCAGCGAGCCACACGCCTGCAAGAAACATCACCGTCCACCCTGCCAGTCGGGAAAGAGCCGGGAAAAACCACTCGAAACGAAAACGCCGGGATGACGGCGGAGAGACAGAAGAGTTACCGTTGACGCAAAACCGAATTACGAAGTGATTCGAATTTATACTTGTATTTATTCGAATTATTAACGGTTTTTACTCTGTAGCGCCAAAAATATCCCCGGAGGACTGGGTAATATTAGTATTTCCCAATCCCCATGAAGTCCCTATTCGTTATGAGTGACAATTCAACTGATCGAGTACTTTGTTTTATTGGTTCTCGATCCCGAAAGGCGAGGTGAAGATAGCGTGAGAGGGTCTTGGCTGCAACCGGTCAAAAGTGCGAATCGGAAAAAAAACACGAAAATTTCACGAACCTCGACATGGCTTTCCCCAAACGAAAACCGCGCCCCGAGGGGCGCGGTTTCAAAAACCCATTGTCGTTCGGGGCTTACGACATCGCCTTGATCTGCGCTGACAGGCGCGACAGTTTCCGCGAAGCGGTGTTCGCATGGAGTACACCCTTCTGGGCACCCCGATGCAGTTCCGGCTGCGCAGCACGCAGGGCTTCCTGCGCGGCATCTTTGTCACCCGAAGCGATCGCCGCCTCGACCTTCTTCACATAAGTGCGGACCCGCGTGAGCCGGTCACCGTTGATCGCGGCGCGGCGCGCGTTGCGGCGTATGCGCACCTTGGCGGAATGATGGTTGGCCATACTCGTTCTCGAATTCGTTCGTGATTGGCCGCGGTGTATAGACCCGCGACCGGAGAGCGTCAAGGGCGCAAGTGCCCGGAATTCCGGCGCATTCTGCCGGGCCCGGTCACCGCCTCGCGCACGCGCCTAGCTGTGTTTGAAGTTGGGTTGCCGCTTCTCCGTGAAAGCTGCCATGCCTTCCTTCTGGTCCTCGGTCGCGAAGGTGGAATGAAACAGCCGTCGCTCGAAACGGACGCCTTCGGCCAAGGTGGTCTCATAGGCGCGGTTCACCGCTTCCTTGGCGAGCATCACGATCGGCCGCGAGAGGTCGCAGATCGTGTCCGCCGTCTTGATCGCCTCCTCCTCGAGTTCATCGGCGGGCACGACCCGGCTCACCAGCCCGGCGCGCTCGGCCTCCTCCGCATCCATCATCCGGCCGGTCAGGACCATCTCCATTGCCTTCGATTTGCCGACAAACCGTGTGAGGCGCTGGCTGCCGCCCGCACCCGGGATCGTGCCAATGGTGATCTCCGGCTGGCCGAACTTCGCGTTGTCGCCGGCGATGATGAAGTCGCACATCATCGCCAACTCGCACCCGCCGCCCAGGGCGTATCCGGCAACCGCAGCGATGACCGGCTTGCGGCAGGTCGTCACCCGCTCCCAACCCGACGTAATGAAATCGGACAGGTAGGCCTCCATATAGGACTTCTCGGCCATCTCCTTGATGTCGGCCCCCGCCGCGAAGGCTTTCTCGGAGCCTGTCAGGACGATACAGCCGATATTGTCATCGGCCTCGAAGTCGTCGAGCGCCCGGCCGAGTTCCTCGATCAGCGCATCGCAGAGCGCGTTGAGCGCCTTCGGCCGATTGAGCCGGACGATGCCGACATGGCCACGGGATTCGACTTCGATATTCTCATAGGCCATGGGGGCCTCCTCGATTGGGTGTGTTTCGTCTGTGCGGGGGTCTGGACCGGTCTACGGTCCTGCGGGCGTGACCAGGAACCGGACCACCACCTGCGATCCGTTCTGGGCCACCGTCAGTTCCATGTTTTCATCGCCACGCCGCCAGCTGTTCCCGTTGCGCGCCTGCCAGCCCAGCGCAGGCAGCGTGCGCGCATAGAATGCAAGGACCCGGTTCGCGTCTCCGGTCCCGCTCGCCGCCGTATCGACGATCCGGCCTTCCGGTTTGTCGAACACCATGCGCGTGCCGGAGTCCTCGACAAATCCCTCGGGCAAGGGCAGGTCATCGACGTCTTCGAGGAATCCCGACCCGCCCTGCGCGCCAACAGCCGAAGCGAGCGATATTGCGATTGCGAATGATATTGTGCGCAGCACCATCGCCCCGCTCATAGCTCAGCGTTGACGCGAAGGGCAATAGAAAGTCGAGCGGCCTGACTGCACGACGCGGCGTATCCGGCAACCAGGGCTCCCGGATTCCGGGCAGGCCGGGCAGGGCTCGCCCTCCCTGCCGTAAACGGCCCAGTTGTGCTGGAAATATCCGAGCTCGCCGTCTGTGTGGACATAGTCGCGCAGCGAGGACCCCCCCGCCGCGATCGCATCGGCCAGCACCGACTTGACCCCTTCCACCAGACGCACTGCACGCCTGCCGGGGATGGTCCGCGCAGACCGCCGGGGGCTGATACCGGCCCGCCAGAGGGCCTCGCAGGCATAGATATTGCCGATGCCCGCAACGATCCGCTGGTCGAGCAACGCGGACTTTACCGGCGTGCGCCTGCCCCGGAGGATGTCGGACAGGTAGGCGGCCGAGAACATTTCGGACAGCGGCTCGGGCCCGAGCGTGCGCAAGTGCGCGCTCTCCGCCTCGCCGCCCACAGGGATCAGGTCCATGTATCCGAATCTCCGGGGATCATTGAACACCACCCGGTCGCCGTCTTCAGTCTCGACGAGCACGTGGTCGTGCTTTTCGGCCATCGCCCAGCCGGAATTGTGCCCTGCCTGGCCGGCGCTGGCGCGCGCGCCGGGCGAAACCGTGAAACGCCCGGACATGCCCAGATGCGCTAGCCAGGTTTCGCCGTTGTCCAGCCGCACCAGCACGTATTTTGCGCGCCGCACAACCTCGACGACACGGCGCCCGGTCAACCGTTCGGCAAAGCGAACGGGCAGCGGAAACCGCAGGTCCGGCCGACGCGCCTCGGCGCGCAGGATCCGCTTTCCCTCCAGCGCCGGACGCAGGCCGCGCACGACGGTTTCGACTTCAGGCAACTCTGGCATATCCGCGTCGTTTTGCGACGAACCGGGGCCGCGCTCAAGCGTTCAATCTCCTGCGACGATAAGCGCTTGGGAACAGGCGGCTTTTCTTTTGCGAGCGCCGCCCCTCCTCCGATAAGGTCCGCAACGCGATGTCAGACCCTGGCAAAACACCGGGACCGGGCCCGGCTTCCGAGACCACGCATTTCGGTTTCGAGGACGTGCCCGTGGCCGAGAAAAGCGCGCGTGTGCGCGGCGTTTTTTCATCCGTGGCGCGGCGCTACGACCTCATGAACGACCTCATGAGCCTCGGCGTCCATCGCGCATGGAAGGCCGCCTTCGTGAACCGGATCATGTTCCGCCCCGGTATGCGCTTCCTCGACGTCGCGGGCGGAACAGGCGACATCGCCTTCCGGATCCACGACGCTGCGCCAGAGGGTGCGCGCATCACGGTCTGTGACATCAATCCGGACATGCTGCGCGTGGGCCGCAGCCGCGCTGCAGACCGGGGCATTCTCGAGACGGACGGCGGGATCCGGTGGGTCTGCGGCGACGCCGAGCGGGTCCCTGCGCCGGAGTCCGCCTACGACGCCTACACGATCGCCTTCGGGCTGCGGAACGTCACGGACATTCCGGCCGCCCTCGCCGAGGCGCGGCGCGTTTTGCGACCGGGGGGCCAGTTTCTGTGTCTCGAGTTCAGCCGGGTTGTGCTTCCGATCCTCGACGACATCTATGACCGCTATTCTTTTTCGGTTCTCCCGCAACTCGGCCGCTGGGTCGCGCGCGATGAGACGGCCTACCGCTACCTCGCCGAGAGTATCCGCAAGTTTCCGGACCAGGAAACCCTCGCCGGGATGATCGCCGACGCAGGCCTGGAACAGGTGCGCGTACAGAACCTCTCGGGCGGAATTTCGGCGATCCACACCGCGCGCCGGATCTGACCAGCCATGTTTGCGCCGATCCGAAACGTCCTGCGCCTGATCGGTGTCGCACGCACTCTCGCGCGTTACGATGCCTTGTTCCCGGCCCAGTGGCTGCCCGCCACCGGCGGCCTGGTCTTTGCGGCGCGATGCCTGTCGGGATTCCGCACGACGCCCGCCGTGAAAGGCCTGCGGCCCGGCGAACGCCTCGCGATGGCACTGCGCGCGCTCGGTCCGAGCTTTATCAAGTTTGGCCAGATGCTGAGCACCCGGCCTGACCTGGTGGGCGAAACCATCGCGACCGACCTGTCCTCGCTGCAGGACCGGCTGCCGCCCTTCTCCAGCGCCGAGGCCCGCGCTGCGATCGAGGCCGAGTTCGGCGTACCGGCCGAAACCCTGTTCGAGACGTTCGCCGACGAGCCCGTGGCGGCTGCCTCCATCGCCCAGGTGCACAAGGCGACGGCGCGACGGCGCACCGACGAGGACGAGCAGGCGGTCACCCTGGCCGTCAAGATTCTGCGCCCCGGAATCGAAAGGGCGATCGCACGCGACCTGGAGCTGTTTCGCTGGATCGCCGAGGTCGTCGACCGCACCCAGCCGCGCCTGCGGCGTCTGAAACCGGTCGCCGCCGTGGAGACGTTCGCCGACAGCCTGCGCTGGGAAATGGACCTGCGCATGGAAGGTGCGGCCGCGTCGGAACTCGGCGCGAACTTCGAGGACGACCCGATGTTCGTCGTGCCCACGGTCGACTGGGAACGCACCGGGCAGCGGGTGCTCACCACCGAATGGATTCAGGGGATTCCGATCCACGACGTCGACGATCTGGTGGCGGCCGGCCACGACCTCGAGTCGGTCGTTCGAAAGGCCTCGGAATCCTTTTTTCTGCAGGTGTTTCGCGACGGTTTCTTCCACGCGGACATGCATCCCGGGAACGCCTTCGTGCGCGACGACGGGGCGCTGTGCGTGGTCGACTTCGGGATCGTCGGCCGAATCGACCGACCGACACGCCATTTCCTGGCGGACATGCTGCTCGGATTCGTGACCGGCGACTACGCGCGGGTCGCAGATGTTCATTTCCGGGCGGGCTATATCCCGCCGGACACCGACCGGCAGGTCTTCCAGCAGGCCATACGGGCTATCGGGGAACCGATTTTCGACCGCCCGCCGAACGAAATCTCCATCGCCCGTCTCTTGGCCCAATTGTTCCTTGTGTCGGAGCGGTTCCACATGGAGGCCCAACCGCAACTTCTGCTGCTCCAGAAAACCATGCTCGTGGCGGAAGGCGTAGGCCGTCGCCTCGCCCCGGAGCTCAATATGTGGCAGCTTGCCCAGCCGCTCATAGAGGACTGGATGCGCGAAAACCGGGGCCCCGAAGCACGGCTCGCTGACATCACCGCCGACGCCATTCTCGCGCTCCAGCGCCTGCCCGCGGCGACCCGCGCATTGGAACGCGCGGCGTCCACGGTCGCGGAAGGGCGTGTCTCCCTGGACCTGCGGCACGCCGCCCGGCCGCGCTGGCCGATCTGGCTCGCTGTCGGCGCTGCGGTGGTTCTCTCGGTTATCGCACTCGCGGACTAGCGGCAGAACGGGCCCCGGAACCAGGCCGCTTGCCGCACGCCGGCGACGGGCCTATCTAATTACATCAGATTTTCGTAGATTGCGCTGTCGCCCCATTCGGGCGCACCAATCCGGAGAATTTCCGATGCTGCATGGCAAACGGGTTCTGCTGATCGTCAGCGGCGGGATCGCAGCCTATAAGAGCCTAGAGCTGATCCGCCGTCTGCGCGAGCGCGGCGCGGCGGTGCGTTGCGTGCTGACGCGCGGCGGCGCCCAGTTCGTGACACCGCTGTCGCTGTCCGCGCTGAGCGAGGACAAGGTCTACACCGACCTCTTTTCGCTGACCGACGAGGCGGAAATGGGCCACATCCAGCTGTCCCGTGACGCGGACCTGCTGCTCGTCGTGCCCGCCTCGGCAGACATCCTTGCAAAGATGGCCCAGGGCCTCGCCGACGACCTGGCCACGACCGCCCTCCTAGCAACCGACAAAGAGGTGATGGTCGCACCGGCCATGAACGTACGCATGTGGACGCACCCCGCTACCCAGGCGAATCTCGAGACTCTTCGCGCACGCGGGGTGCACTTCGTCGGTCCAGCCGAGGGAGACATGGCGTGCGGCGAGTTCGGACCCGGCCGGATGGCCGAGCCGGACGAGATCGCCGACGCAGTCTCGGATTTTTTTGAATCCAGCGCGCCGCTCGCGGGCCGCCGCGCGCTCGTGACCAGCGGCCCGACCCATGAGCCCATCGATCCGGTGCGCTACATCGCCAACCGATCCTCAGGGCGCCAGGGCCACGCCATCGCTGCCGCCCTTGCGCGGCGCGGTGCGCAGACCACGCTTGTCTCCGGCCCGACGAATCTCCCCGATCCCGGCGGGGTCGAGGTGGTTCGGGTCGAAAGCGCGCGCGACATGCTTGAGGCCTGCGAAAAAGCGCTGCCCGCCGACGTTGCTGTTTGCGCCGCCGCAGTCGCGGACTGGCGCGTCGCGCGCGCAGCAAATGAAAAGCTGAAGAAAAACGGCGCCGGCGCGCCGACCCTCGAGATGGCCGAGAATCCGGACATTCTTGCCACGCTGTCGGCCACAGCAAACACCCGCCCCGCGCTTGTCGTCGGCTTCGCCGCGGAAACGGAAAACGTGGTTGAACACGCCACAGCCAAGCGGGAGCGCAAGGGATGTGACTGGATCCTCGCGAACGATGTCTCGCCGAGCACCGGCACCTTCGGCGGCGAGGACAACACGATCCACCTGGTCTCGGCCGATGGCGTCGAGGACTGGCCGCGGATGTCCAAATCCGACGTGGCCGAACGCCTCGCGGACCGTATCGTTGCGGCGCTCGGGGCGGCGGAATGAGTGTCACCGTCGCCGTCACACGGTTGCCTCATGGCGCCGATCTCGACTTGCCCGAATACGAGACGGCCGACGCCGCCGGCATGGATCTGCGCGCCGCCGTTGAAACAGACATGGAAATCGCACCCGGCGCGCGGGCGCTGATCCCGACAGGTCTCGCAATCGCACTTCCAGCGGGGTACGAGGCACAGGTTCGTCCGCGGTCCGGACTCGCACTGCGCAACGGCATTTCGCTGGTCAACAGTCCCGGCACGATCGATGCGGACTATCGCGGCGAGGTCGGGGTGATCCTCATCAACCATGGCGATGAGGCCTTGACCGTCACCCGGGGCATGCGCATCGCCCAGATCGTCGTTGCCCCGGTGACCCAGGCGATATGGGACGAGGTCGAGACGCTTCCCGAGACCGAGCGTGGCGCAGGCGGCTTTGGCTCGACAGGCACCGCGACCGAGAAGGCCTGACACCCATGTTCCGGTTGTCCCGAAAAACGCTCTTTGCCATCGAGGCGGTGCTCGACATTGCCTACCATGCCTCGGCCAATCCTGTTCAAAGCCGCGAGATCACCCGCCGCCAGGGTATTCCCCGGCGCTATCTCGAACAGGTGCTCCAGAATCTTGTACGTGCGGGTGTACTTACGGGCGTACGCGGCCCGCGCGGAGGGTACAGGCTCGCGCGGGAACGACGCCGAATCACGCTGGCCGACATCGTCGACGTCGTGAATGAGATGGAAGCACGCACCGACCCGGTCGAGGAGGCCGACGGCTCGCCGCTCGGCATTCATGTCGTACGCCCCCTGTGGCGCCAGCTGTCCGACGAATGCATGGCGCAGCTCGCCCAGACCACAATTCAGGACCTGTGCAATCAGGCCCGTGACGCCGGGATCGAGAGTGAGGATTCCGACCGCCACGACTACACCATCTGACCCGGAGCCGGAGGCCCGACATGTCCAGCACCGAATTCCGCGGAAAAATCTACGATTCCGTCGTCGACACGATCGGCGCAACACCGCTGGTCCGGCTCAACCGACTGGCCGAGAGCGAAGGCTGCAAGGCAGAGCTGGTCGCAAAGCTCGAATTCTTCAACCCGCTCGCCTCGGTCAAGGACCGGATCGGAAACGCCATGATCGCCGCCGCCGAGGCAGAGGGCAGGGTCGGCCCCGGTTCGGTCATCGTGGAACCCACCTCCGGCAACACCGGAATTGCACTCGCCTTCGTCTGTGCCGCGCGCGGCTACCGCTGCATCCTCGTGATGCCCGATTCCATGTCCCAGGAGCGGCGCAAGATGCTGGCGTTGCTTGGCGCGGAACTGGTGCTCACACCCGCAGCGGAGCGGATGCCCGGCGCCATTGCGAAGGCCCAGGAGATCGTCGATTCAACCGAGAACGCGATCATGCTGCAGCAGTTCCAGAACCCGGCGAACCCGGACATCCACCGCAACACGACGGCGGAGGAGATCTGGAAGGACACCGACGGCGCGGTTGACGTGCTGGTGGCAGGCGTCGGCACCGGCGGCACAATTACCGGTGCGGGCGAGGTGCTCAAGGCGCGCAAGCCGGCGGTCCATGTGGTCGCGGTTGAACCCGAGGACAGCGCGGTGCTTCAGGGCGGGCCCGCGGGGCCGCACATGATCCAGGGAATCGGCGCGGGATTCATTCCGGGCACGCTGAACACAGAGGTCTATGACGAAGTGCTCGGCATCGCCAATGAGACCTCTCTCGAGACCGCGCGCAAGCTCGCACGGATCGAGGGTATTCCCGTCGGGATCTCGTCCGGTGCCGCCATCGCGGCCGCACTGGAAGTCGGCGCACGTGACGAGATGGCGGGCAAGCTGATGGTCGTCGTGCTGCCGTCCTTCGCCGAACGCTATCTCTCGACGGCCCTGTTCGAGGGCATCTGACGGACGTGGAACTCAGCGACGAACAGTTCCATCGCTACGCCCGGCACCTGATCCTCGACGAGGTCGGTGACGAGGGTCAGGAAAAGCTGCTGTCATCGAAGGTTCTCGTCGTCGGCGCCGGAGGGCTCGGCGCGCCGCTGCTGATGTACCTCGCGGCAGCGGGGGTCGGCACCCTCGGGATCGTCGACGACGACGAGGTCGACCTGACCAACCTGCAGCGCCAGGTCGTTCATGCAACGCATCAGGTGGGACGAAAAAAGACTGAATCTGCAAAGTCTATGCTCGCCTCCCTGAACCCCGGCATCAAGGTCGTGACCCATGACGTTCGACTCGATAC
>JAEPNS010000380.1 GCA_017643325.1 Alphaproteobacteria bacterium
CACCGGCGACTTTCTCATACCCGTGGGCGAGGCGCTTGCCGCGCGCGACGGCGACAGGTGGCGCGATGCGAACGAGGCGGAATGGCTGCCGCCGGTCCGGGCATTTGCCATCGATGCCATGATGGACCTGATCCGCGCGGACCTGTCGCTCATGGGGGTGAACCACGACGTGTTCTCGTCCGAGCGGGAACTGGTCGCGGCGGGAAGCGTCGACGAGGCGCTGGATGCGCTGAAGGCGCAGGGCCTGATCTATACCGGCGTCCTCGAACCGCCGAAAGGCAAGCTCCCGGACGATTGGGAGGAACGCCCGCAGACGCTTTTCAAGGCGTCGGAGTTCGGCGACGACACCGACCGGCCGCTGATGAAGTCCGACGGCTCGTGGACCTATTTCGCGAGCGACCTGGCCTATCACCGGGACAAGTACCGGCGCGGGTTTCCGGTGATGATCGACGTCTGGGGCGCGGACCACGGCGGTTACGTGAAGCGCGTCGCGGCGGGCATCAAGGCACTGACCGGCGACGAGGGCGAGCTCGATGTGAAGCTGTGCCAGATGGTGCGCCTGCTGGAGGACGGGGAGCCCGCGAAGATGTCCAAGCGGGCGGGCACCTTCGTCACGCTGCGCGACCTTGTCGAGGCGGTCGGCAAGGACGTGGTGCGCTTCATCATGCTGACGCGCAAGAACGACGCGCCGCTGGACTTCGATCTCGTGAAGGTGCGCGAGCAGAGCCGCGACAACCCGGTATTCTACGTGCAGTACGCGCATGCCCGCTGCCATTCGGTCGCGCGGATGGCCGCCGACGCGTTCCCGGACGCGGATTTCGGCACCGCCGCGCTGCGGGACGCCGATCTCGATCGTTTGACCGACTCGGATGAGCTTGCGTTGATCAGATCGCTCGCGGCATGGCCCCGCACCGTAGAGGGGGCCGCGGAAGCACACGAGCCGCACCGGCTGGCGTTCTATCTCTACGACCTTGCCTCGGCGTTTCATTCGTTGTGGAGCAAGGCGAGGGAAGAACCGGGCCTCCGGTTCGTCGTATCCGGTGACGCGGAGCTGACGCGGGCGCGCATGGCCCTGGTCCGGGCCGTGCAGTTGGTGGTTGCCTCCGGGCTCGGCGTGATGGGCGTGACCCCGGTCGAAGAGTTGCGCGAATGAGGCACGAAGATGAGCAATCAGGAGATCATCGGTCCCGACGAACCGTTCGATGATCAGCCGTTCGAGGAACCGCCCGCGGGCATGAGCGGGCGCGCGAAGCTGTTCGCGGGCGTGGCCATCGCTGCAGGGGTCGTCGCGATCGCCGCGGTCGGGTGGTTCGCCTTCCAGGAAGGGCAGCGGTCCGGGGCCGAAAGCGCGGCGCCTGTGGTGCGCGCGCCCGATGAACCCTTCAAGCGCAAGCCGGAAAACCCCGGCGGCCTCGACGTGCCGCACCAGGACAAGCTGGTGTTCAACCGCCTCGCACCGGGACAGGTGCAGGAACCGGTCGAACGGCTGCTGCCGCCACCTGAGGAACCCGCCGAGCGCCCGCAGCCGCCGGAACCGGCGGTGACGGCGGACGCACCGGCTCCCGAAAGCGCCCCTGAGGCTTCGACGGAAAGCGTGGTTGCGCCGGCCCAGCCGGAACCGCCGGCCGCGGCGCCGGTCACGCCCGTCGAGGCCGCGCCACCGCCCCCGCCGCCGCCTCCGCCGGTTGATCAGGCGGCCTCGACCCCGCCGCCGTCACCGCCCGCCGTTTCAGAGCCGGAAGAGATGCAGACGTCCGCACCTCCAGCGGCCCCCGAACCGCCGATACCGGAACCGGAACCGGAACCGGAACGGGCCGCCGCACCGCAGCCGGCACCGGGCGGGAAGTGGAAGGTCCAGATGGCCGCGGTCTCCAGCCGCGCCGCGGCGGATACCGAATGGAAACGCTTGCAGCAAAAGCACAACGATCTTCTCGGGGCGCTCAGCCTGAACGTGCAGACGGTCACCCTGCAGAAGGGCACGTTTCACCGGATCCAGGCCGGCCCGCTTGCCGACCGGGCTGCGGCGAGCGGTTTGTGCGGGCAGCTCAAATCGCGCAACCAGGCCTGTCTGGTGGTCGCTCCCTGACATGAGTCGTTCCGGTCTGGTTCCGGCGCGATGAGCGCGCCACGCGCTGTCGTGTTCGGTGTGTCCGGAGTCACGCTCACGGCGGACGAGCGCGCCTTCCTCACCGAGGCCGACCCTCTCGGGTTTATCCTGTTCGCACGCAACTGCGAGGCACCCGACCAGGTGCGCACGCTGACCGGCGAATTGCGCGAGGCCGTCGGCCGCGTCGACGCGCCTGTCCTGATCGACCAGGAAGGCGGCACGGTGATGCGCCTGCGCCCGCCGAACTGGCACGATGCGCCGGACGCCGAACGCCTCGGAAACCTCTACCCGCGCGATCCGGAGCGCGCGCGTGCGGCGGCGCGTGCGGTCGGCGCCCTGTTCGGCGCGGAGCTGCGCGATATCGGTGTCGATGTTGATTGCGCGCCTGTCGCGGACCTGGGCCTGCCCGAGACGACCGGCGCCATCGGGACGCGCGCCTACTCCCGCAAGCCGGTGATCGTCGCGGACCTCGCTCGTGCGATGGGCGAGGGCCTGATGCAGGAGGGCTGCCTGCCGGTCTTGAAGCACCTGCCGGGGCACGGTCGCGCGACGGTCGACAGCCACCGGGCCCTGCCGCGTGTGGACGCGGCGCCCGACACGCTCCGCGAAAGCGACTTCGCGGCGTTCCGGGCGCTGCGGGACCTGCCGCTCGGCATGGTCGCCCACGTCGTGTTCGCGGCGTTCGACGCGGAAAATGCCGCGAGCGTGTCTTCGACCATCATCGACGATGTGATCCGTGACGAGATCGGCTTCGACGGGTTCCTGTTCAGCGATGATATCGTGATGGCTGCGCTCCAGGGCCGGCACTCGGAGCGTGCGGCCGCCGCGCTGGCGGCGGGAT
>JAEPNS010000381.1 GCA_017643325.1 Alphaproteobacteria bacterium
GCCTCGGACGGGCGGCCGCGGTGACCGTGTTCGAGCGACGACAGGTAGGCCGGCGACAGTTCGAGGTCGGCGGCCATCTGCTTGAGGTTGACGCCGCGCGCCTTGCGTAGAGCGCGGACCTTCTCGCCGAAGGGCGTCACGCCCGCCGGTCCCGGTTGCGTTTCAGCAGGACATAGAACGCGCCGTCGCCGCCGTGCTCGGGCCGGGCCGAGGTAAAGGCGAGAACCCGGTCGCGCGACGGCGGTTGGTTCAGCCATTGGGGGAGGCGGGCGCGAAGCACGCCGGAGCCCTCGCGCGAGCCGCGCCCGGTGATCACCAGCACCATCCGCCGCCCGGCGGCCGCGCTTTCGGCAATGAAGTCCGTCAGCGCATGGTGCGCCGCGTCCTGGTAATGGCCGTGGAGATCGAGCCGCGCCTCGATGGGCAGCCGGCCGCGCCGGAAGCGGTCGGCGGTGCGCCGGTCGAGGCGGGAGTAGTCGCCGGCGGCGAGCATCGCCGGCGGCGGCACCGCCACGCCTGGTTTGCGCAGGATGGGGGAGGGGCGGCGCACCGGCTTCGCCGGAGCCGCCGGTTGCGGCGGTGAGTCGACCTTCGGCGTGAGCAGGGGGCGCTTGCGCTTGAGTGGTTCGGCGTCCGCGACCACACGGCGGAACAGGTCAGCACCGTCGTCCTGGTCGCCGCCGGACACAGGCTCAGCCGTCTTGCTGTTCGTCGCCGGCTGTCGGCGCGCCGTCCTCGACGATCACGATGTGCAGCCGCCGTGGGCCGTGGGCGCCGAGCAGCAGCGTCTGCTCGATATCGCCCGAGCGCGACGGACCGGTCACGAAGTTGACCGTGCGCGGCGGCAGGCCGTCGCGCCCAGACTCCGGATCGATCATCTGCGCGCGGACGGCGTCGAACACGTCCTCGTAGGATTTCACCACCCGCCCCGCCGGCAGCACGACGACATGGGTCTCGGGCATGAAGTTGAGCGTCGCGGGATGGTCGGGTCCGGAGAACATGGCCAGCGTGCCGGTCTCCGCGACGGCGACCGGCGCCGACGTCACGCTGACCTGGTCCGCCTCGACCGGCGCGCCCCGGCGGATCTCCAGCAGCGCGTTGTCGTCCCAGGGCGCGGCGTCGAGGGTCTCGTCGGGCGCCATCACGATCTGGGATGGAAGGTTCTCGCTGCGCAGGTAGTCGCCCACCGCGCCCGGCACCTCGGACATGTCCGACACGCGCGTCACCGTCGCGAACACCTTCTCGGCCATCTCCTGGAACAGGTCGACCAGGCCCGCATCGTCGAGGTCCGTGCGCGCCGGGACGATGTTGCGGGCATGGCCGGCGATGCCCGCGCGCAGCTTGGCGGCCATGTCGTCGTCGACAGGTCCGGCGCGGCCGAGCGAGCGGCGCACGGAAGAAAGCACCTGGTCCTTGCTCATGCGGGACGCTCCCCGGACTTCCAGCGCGACTGGAAGGTGCGCCCTTCCGGCGCCGGCAGATCGCGGTACTTGGTCCACCCGCCGGCGAGCGGCACAGAAGACAGCCGCCCGCGCTTGCGTCCCATCCGGCCGAGCAGGCGCATCTGGAGGCCGGTCATCAACTGGTAGAGCTTCGGGCGTTTCGCCACGAACGCCCAAAGGCCGAGCCCGACCCGCGCGGCGCCGGGCGAGAGGTGTTTCTCGAACTCCTGCTCGCGCCAGTGGCGCATCAGCTTCGGCAGCGGGATGCGGACCGGGCAGACTTCCTCGCAACGCCCGCAGAAGGACGACGCGTTCGGCAGGTGGCCCGCCTCGTCGACGCCGATCAGCCCCGGCGTCAGCACCGAGCCCATCGGGCCGGGGTAGACCCAGCCGTAGGCGTGGCCGCCCACCGACTGGTAGACCGGGCAGTGGTTCATGCACGCGCCGCAGCGGATGCAGCGCAGCATGTCCTGGAACTCGGTGCCGAGCATGTCAGAGCGGCCGTTGTCGAGCAGGATCACGTGATACTGCTCGGGTCCGTCCGGGTCGTCCGCGCGCTTCGGGCCGGTCGAGAGCGTCGTGTAACTGGAGAACTCCTGACCGGTCGCCGAACGGGCGAGCACCCGCAGAATCGTCGCCGCGTCTTCCAGCGTCGGCACGACCTTCTCGATGCTCGCGAGCACGATGTGCACCTTCGGGATGAGTTGCGACAGATCGCCGTTGCCTTCGTTCGTCACGATGATCGACGAGCCTGTCTCGGCGATCAGCAGGTTCGCGCCGGTGATCCCGACCTCGGCCTGGAAGTATTTCTCGCGCAGGACGGTCCGCGCCTCGTCGAGAAGCGTCGGCGGTTCCTCGAGCACCCGGTCCGGGTCGAGGTGGGTGTGGTTCTCGCGGAAGCTCTCCTCGACCTGGCCCTTGGTCAGGTGGACGGCCGGAGCGATGATGTGGCTCGGCGTCTCACCGCGCAGCTGGATGATATACTCGCCGAGATCGGTCTCGACCGGTCGGATGCCATTCTCCTCCAGCATCTCGTTGATGTTGCACTCCTCCGCGATCATCGACTTGCCCTTGTTGACCGCCTTGGCATTCACGGACCGGCAGATCTCGAGCACGATGTTGCGCGCGTCCTCCGCCGTGCGCGCCCAGTGCACATGACCGCCGGATTCCAGCACCTTCTCCTCGTAGGCCTCGAGGTAGAAGTCGAGATGCTCGATCGCGTGGTTCTTGAGGTCGCGGGCCTCGTCGCGCAGCGCCTCGAACTCGGGCAGGTTCGCCGCCGCCGTCGCGCGGCCGCCGGTGAAGTGGCCCTTTGATTTTTCCAGCGCCCCGCGCAGCGTCTCGTTGGCAAGCTGCTCGGCGGCGTTGGCCTTGAAGTTGCGGGAGGTGGAGACGTTCACAATGCGGCTCCTTCCTCTTCGGGCTCGCCGATGGCGGGGCCGTCGCCCATCCCGGCAAGCACCTCGGCGACGTGGCGCACGCGCACGTTCGCGCCTTCGCGCT
>JAEPNS010000382.1 GCA_017643325.1 Alphaproteobacteria bacterium
TGCCGTTCGAGGAGCGCTACATCTGGGGCGCGACGGCGGGCATGCTGGTGAACCTCTACGAGGTGCTGACCGGCGAAACGGCGCGCTGGCGGTAGCGGAAGTTATTTGTTCTTAAACAGAACAAATAAATCCTGATTGATCCCCGGTTTTTGAATTATGGAAGCAATTTCGAACGTCGAACCACAACCCTGGATGGCCGAATCCGGCGCCCGCGCGGTGATGGCGGCGCTCGCCGATCCGTCACGTGAAGGTCCGGCCGCGCTGTTTGTCGGGGGCTGCGTGCGCGACACGCTGCTGGGCCGCGAGGTCAAGGACGTGGACATCGCCACGGTCCACGCGCCGGACGAGGTGACCGCCCGGCTCGACGCGGCCGGGATCGGCTACCACACGGCGGGGATCGACCACGGCACCGTCGCCGCCCACGCCGACGGCCGTGTGTACGAGGTCACCACCCTGCGCGTCGACGTCGAGACCGACGGACGCCGCGCGACCGTCGCCTACACCGACGACTGGGCGGCCGACGCAGCGCGCCGCGACTTCACCATGAACGCGCTCTACATGGACGCCGGCGGCCGCGTCTTCGACCCGCTCGGCGGGATCGACGACCTGCGCGCACGCCGGGTGCGGTTCATCGGCGATGCCGACGAACGGATTCGCGAGGATGCGTTGCGCATCATGAGGTTCTACCGCTTCCACGCGCAGCTTCACGAACCCGATGAGCCGGCGGCACGCGATCTGGATGCCGACGGGCTTGCGGCCTGCCGGCGGAACCGGGAGATGCTTGCGCGCCTGTCCGGCGAGCGGGTCCGTGACGAACTGTTCAAGCTTCTCCTGGCGCCCGGTGCGATCGGCATGCTGGACGGCCCGACCTATCCGGAACTGTTTGCGTGGCTTCTCCCCGAGCTGCCGGACCTGCGCGGGAGTTTCGGGCTCACGGCGATGGCCGTGACCGAACGCGATGTGGAGGACAGCCCGGACGCGCTCCGCCGGCTCGTGACCCTTATCGAGGCCTTTCCGCATCGTACGCCGGACGACCTGCCCGCCATGCATTCGGACGCGGCGGCCATCTGCGAACGCCTGCGGCTGTCGCGCAAGCAGCGCGAGAGGCTTTCGACGATGCTCGACCGCCCGCGCGACCTCGAGCCGCGATGGCCGGTCGACGACGACGATCTTGAATGGGACCACGCGTCGGCGATGCTCCCGGTGCCGCGCATGCTCGCGTGGCGGCGGCGACTGAAGCGCGACAGGGCGATCGACCGCAGCTACCGGCCGTACCTCCATGCGCTCGACGACGAGGCCTGGCGCGACGCGGTCCTGCTCAACCGGGCGGACCAGCTCGCACGCATGATGGCGGCCGATGAAGGTGAACCGGCACGGTTCAACCCGGAGCAGCAGTGGCTCGACCTGCTCGCCCTGCCCGCACGCGAGCCCCGGCCCGAGTTCCCCCTGCGGGGCACGGATGCGATCGAACTCGGTGTGCCGGAGGGCCCCGATGTGCGCCGGCTGCTCGACGAGGTCGAGGCGTGGTGGATCGACGGCGGCCTGGCGGCCGGGCGGAAGGCATGCCTGCGCGAGCTGCGGCGGCGGGCGTCGGGTTGAACGCTACTGCGTGCGGACGAGGGTGCCCTTCATGCGCACGACGACCTCTTCGTCCTTCAGGCGCTGGAAGGTGATGTCCATCCCCTTCTCGGTCAGCGCGCGGCGATAGACCTGGAGTTCGGAGCCGCCGGATTCGTTGATGGCCAGCGAATAGACCGTCATCGCGTTGCCGTCGATCGAGGCCCAGCGCACCGGGTCGCCCTTCAGCGGATTCGGCAGTTCGGACTTCTGGAACAGCCCGCCTGTCGGCGCCAGGATGAACACGTTCTCCTTGTCCTCGACGGGGATGAAGCTCTCCTCGACCTCGCGTCGCCGGACGTCGTCGCCGGTGCGCGCGCCGTCCTCGCCGCGCACGACCGTGATCCACTTGAGCGTGAAACCATCGTCCTTGAATTCCTCGATGGTGACGTCGAGGTCGCGCACCTCGTTCTCGCCGCGCGCGAGGTTCTCGGCGCTGCCGGTCCCGACGTAGGAGCCGAAGAAGCGCGTGACGTCCTGCTCGACCTGCGCGGACCCGGACGCCGCCGCGAGCACGGCGATGGCGATCAGCGGGAATGCGATGCGGAGCGGGCGAATCATCGGTTGGGAATCCAGACGTCCGGGGTCAGTTGCCGACCTTGACCAGCCGCGCATCGACCTGGCGCCGCGGCTCGCCGTTGGCGACATTCACAAACTGCAGGCGCATGCCGGTTCCTTCAAGGGTCCGGTCGTAGGTCTGGATCACATATCCTCCCGAATCAGTGATGCGCATCACATGCACCGACAGGGTCTGCCCGGAGATGCTGGCCCAGCCGAGGCCGGACGCGCCGCGCGGGTCGCGGGCGCCGGTCGCGTTGAAGATGCCGGGCTCGGCGGACGGGACGAAGGACATCCGCGCCGTACGCCGCTTGACGTCGGGATTGCCGGGATCGCCGCCGCCGCGGATCACGCTCGTCCACTCGACGAAGAAGCCGGGTGCTTCCGCGCCGATGCGCACGTCCAGGTCACGCACGGTCACGCCGAAATAGAGGCTGTCGCTGTTCTCCGCGACGCCCGACCCCTGGAAATGGCCGTAGAAGGCCTCTTTCGCGAGGTCCTGCGCGGACGCGGACGTGTTCGCGACGGCGAGCAGGAGGGCGACGGCGGGTGCGAGCAGGCGCAACGAGAACCGGGTCATGGCGATATGTCTTCCTTGTACAAGGGGCACCGCGATCGGTGCGGGCGCGAACTTAGCGCAGGTGTAACGCCCCGCAAAACACGACGTTCGTTAACTTCCCCATATGGGTGCCGCGGGGAATCAGGGCCATGTAACCTCCGGCGGCAGCGACATCAGGATCGCCTCGACGTTGCCC
>JAEPNS010000383.1:0-237 GCA_017643325.1 Alphaproteobacteria bacterium
ATCCGACGGACAGCCCGGCCGAACAGCTGGTTGCGGCGATGCTCGATACCGTCGCGGAGCGGGGCTGGCGCGCCGTCAGCCTCGAGGATGTGGGCGCGCGCGCCGGCATGTCGGCCGCCGAGACCCATGCCCTGTGCGCGGACCGGGCGCAGCTTCTCGACCTGTTCGCAAGGCAGACCGATGCGGCCGCCGTGGCCGGGGTCGGGCCGGTCCCCGACGACGCCGAGGCACGCTATG
>JAEPNS010000383.1:247-2909 GCA_017643325.1 Alphaproteobacteria bacterium
TCATGATGCAGCGGTTCGAGGCCCTGGAGCCCCGCAAGTCGGCGGTCGCAGAACTGCTGCGCGACATCCCGCGCGAGCCCGACACGATGCTGCGCATCCTGCCGCAGAGCCGCCGGAGCTTCGCGTTCATCGCGCGCGAGGCCGGCTATCCCCATGAGGGCCTGCGCGGCGAGGTGTTCGTGACGGCCCTTGCGGCGGTGTGGCTCGCGACCCAGCGGGTCTGGTTGCGCGATACCGGCCCCGACCTGCACGAGACCATGGCGGCGCTGGACCGCAACCTCCGGCGCGCCGTCGACACCATGGCGCTGCGTCCCGTCTTTGCCCGGAACAGCGGGGAGGGATTGCGTGGAGATTAGCTTCGACGACTTCCAGAAGGTGGACGTGCGTGTCGGGACGGTCGTGGATGCGCAGCCGTTTCCGGAAGCGCGCCGCCCCGCGATCAAGCTCTGGGTCGATTTCGGCGACGCGATCGGGGTGAAGAAAACCTCGGCGCAGCTGACCGTGCACTACACGCCCGACACGCTGGTGGGCCGGCAGGTGGCCGCCGTGGTCAACTTCCCGCCCAAGCAGATCGGGAAGTTCATGTCGGAAATCCTGGTTCTCGGATTTCCCGATGCGGACGGCGCGGTGGTGCTCCTGAATATCGACAGGCCCGTTCCCAACGGCGGGCGGCTTTTCTAGCGCCGTATCGTCCCGGGCGGTTTCCGGTCAGATCGGGATCCGGACGACAACCCGAAGCCCGCCGAGCGGGGAATCCTCCAGCCGGATTTCGCCGCCGTGCCCGGCCACGACATCCTGTGCGATCGACAGGCCGAGGCCGGTACCCCCGGTCTCGACGTTGCGCGACTGGTCGAGCCGGAAGAACGGGCGGAACACCTCCTCGCGCATGGCGGGGGGAATGCCGGGCCCGTCGTCGTCGACCAGGATCTGCAGGACCCGCTTGTCCCGCGACATCGTCAGTTCCACGCGGTCGCCGTGGCGGCCGGCATTCTCGACCAGGTTCGTCAGGCAGCGCCGCATGGCATTCCGGGCGAGGGGAAGCTCCACCTCGTCCTGGATGTCGAGCCGGATCTCGGAACCGTCGCGCGTGGCGTCGCGGACGATCTCGTCGAGCAGGTCCGCCGCATTGACCAGTTGCCGCTCTTCGGTCCCTTCGTCCCGGGCGAAGCTCAGGTAGTCCTCGATCATGCTCTCCATGGCCGCGACGTCGGCGCTGAGTTCGTCGATCTCGGCATTTTTCTCCAGCATGGCGATCTGGAGCTTCATACGGGTCAACGGGGTCCGCAGGTCGTGGCTCACGCCGGCCAGCATCTCCGTGCGCTGCTGGATCTGCCGCTCCAGCCGGTTGCGCATCGCCATGAAGGCACTGGCGGCCTGGCGGACCTCGGTGGCGCCCGACGGCTTGAAGTTCGGCGTGTCGCGCCCCTTGCCGAAGTTGTCGGCGGCCGTCGCGAGCCGTCGGATCGGGCTGACCTGGTTGCGCATGAACAGGGTGGCGACCGCGAAAAGGATCAGCGAGGTGCCGATCATCCAGAGGATGAAGATCTTCGTCGTGGAGCTGATCAGGCGCTTTTCGTTGGCCAGCACCCGCAGGACGCCGGAGGACAGCTGGATGTCGATCATCACGCGGTCCCGCACGCTCGTCGTGTCGATGATCGCCGGGCGCTGGATGATGTCGTTGAGCGCCTTGGTGAGCGTGGTCTCGAGAATCCCGAAGGGTTCGTATTCGACATTCGGCAGCACCGCGCCGGGCTGGTACACGACCGCCAGGTCCAGCGTCCGGCGGGCCAGGTCAAAGACCTCCGTCTGTTCGAGGCTCGGCCGGCGCGTGTTCATGAGCTCGATGATCATGGCGATATCGCCGACGAGCGCGTTGGCGCGATGGCGGCTGACGTTCGACCAGTGCCGGTCGTAGAAAATGATCCCGCTGACGATCTGCAGGACGACCAGCGGGGTGACGATGATCAGGAGCGAACGCGCGAGGAGGCCGCGCGGCAGGAACCGCTTGACCGAAAGCCGCAAAAGGCGCGGCACGCGCAGGACCTCGCTCACGAACGACATGGCGCGTCCTCGGCGGCGGAACTAGTCGGGCCAGAGCACATAGCCGTGTCCACGAATGGTTTGCAGGTAGCGCGGGTTGCGCGGATCGGCCTCGATCTTACGCCGGAGACGGGTCACCTGCACATCGATGGCACGTGAGCTGCCCGCGATCCCGCTCTGCGCTTGAAGTTCGTCCCGCGACACCGTCTCGCCCGGCGTGCGCGCCAGGATGTCGAGGAGACGGGCCTCGGTGCCGGTGAGGGGCACCGTTTCCCCTGGGCCGTCGAGCAGTTGACGGCGCGGGTCATAGACCTGGCTGCCGAAACGGACTTCGCCGGGCTGGGGAACCGCATCGCCGGCCCGGCGCAGGATCGAGCGGATGCGGGCGACGAGCTCGCGCGGTTCGAAGGGTTTGGTGAGATAGTCGTCCGCGCCGCGCTCGAGCCCGTCGATCCTGTCCTCCGGCTCGGCCATCGCGGTGAGCAGCAGGATGGGCACGTTGCTTTCGCGCCGGAGCCCCGCCGTGAGCGAAAGGCCGCTTTCGCCGGGCATCATGACATCCAGGACCAGCAGGTCGAACCGGATGCTCTCCAGCCGGCTGCGCGCCTCGCCGGCGTCGCTC
>JAEPNS010000384.1 GCA_017643325.1 Alphaproteobacteria bacterium
TGGACGTAGTTGTCCGGCACCATTGCCTTGCGCGCGGCGCGGATCGCCTTTTTCAGCGCCGGGTTCTCGGCCGGCTCGAAGCGCTCGTCGCCCTTGGGTGCGTTTTCACCGTTACAGGCCGCCATCACCTCTTTCAGGTGGACCTGACAGGTCCTGGAGCCGGTCACCAGCGCCGCAACCTTCTGCTCCTCGAGCACCTTCCATTCGATGTAGTCCTCGATGTCCGGATGGTCGATATCGACCACGACCATCTTCGCCGCGCGGCGCGTCGTGCCGCCGGATTTGATGGCACCGGCCGCCCGGTCGCCGATCTTCAGGAAACTCATCAGGCCCGACGACTTGCCGCCGCCCGACAGCGGCTCGTTTGCGCCGCGAATCGCCGAGAAGTTGGAGCCGGTGCCCGAGCCGTACTTGAACAGCCGCGCCTCGCGGATCCACAGATCCATGATGCCGCCGTCGTTCACCAGGTCGTCGGAGACGGACTGGATGAAGCAGGCATGCGGCTGCGGATGTTCGTAGGCGCTCTTCGACTTGGTCAGCCGACCGGTCTGGTAGTCCACATAGTGGTGGCCCTGGCCGGGCCCGTCGATCCCGTAGGCCCAGTGCAGACCGGTGTTGAACCACTGCGGGCTGTTCGGCGCCGCCATCTGGTTCGCCAGCATGTAGCGCATTTCATCGTAGTAGGCCTGGGCGTCCTCGGCCGTGTCGAAGTATCCGCCCTTCCAGCCCCAGTAGGCCCATGTCCCGGCGAGGCGGTCGAACACCTGGCGGGCATCCGTCTCGCCGCCGTAGCGCTTGTCCGCGGCGAGCTTGTCGAGTTTCTTTGCGTCGGCCTCGTGTCGCCAGAGGAATTCCGGCACGTCGTCCTCGCGCACGGCCTTGAGCTTTGCCGGCACCCCGGCCTTGCGGAAATATTTCTGCGCCAGGATATCGCACGCCACCTGGGTCCAGGCCGCCGGCACGGCGATGTCGTCAGCAGAAAACACCACGGAGCCGTCCGGATTCCGGATCTCGCTCGACGTGGTTCGAAACTCGACGTCCGCGTACGGACTGGCACCTTCAACGGTAAAGCGGCGTTCGATCCGCATGAATCCCCCCAAAACCGGCGCACGCCTTGCGCCAAAACGAAATGAGCCAGGGTAGCCGGACGGAACGTCGCCTGCCGTCCTCAGCCGGCCCCTGCCGAGTCGGGCTACGGAATCATGAAATCCGCATCAAAAACACCAAATCTCGGCAATTTTCGAGGCTAAACCACAAGATATTTGCGTCGCAACCAGATTTTGGGTTTGAAGCGTAAATCCTGCCCACATGCTGTGTGCAAAGAGGATCGGGGAATGCACGTTGCGGCACGATGCGCACTGGACCGGACGCGTCGCACAGTGCGATATTCCGCGCGTCACTCCGGCTCGAATGCGGCGCGAACAGGGACTTTCACGCAAATGGCGACCATTGGAACCCTGCTGAAGACCATGGTGTCCGGCGAACTCGTCGGCACCGACAGGTACGGCAACAAGTATTACCGCGGGCGCCGGCGCAACCGCTACAACCGCGAGCGCCGCTGGGTTGTCTACAAGGGCAAGCCCGAGGCCAGCAAGGTGCCGCCGGAATGGCATGCGTGGCTGCACCACATCAGCGAGGAGCCGCTGGACGAGAACCAGCGCCATGCCTGGCAGCAGGAGCACGTCCCGAACCTGACGGGCACGCGCGCCGCCTATCGTCCCCCGGGAAGCGTGCTGAATCCCGGCGCACGCCGGCGCGGCACGGGAGACTACGAACCCTGGACACCGCAATAGGGCGACTTCGGCTTCGCGCCGGTCCCGCGACGGAAGAACGGAATTGAACAAGGCCGCTCGAACCGAGATACGCCATGTCACCGTCGGACTGCTGGTCACGGCGGTGATTGTTGCCGTGCTCGCACTGGTCTTCGGGCCGGCGTCGCTGGCCGGGAAAGCGACGTACCGGATCCACGCCTCATTCGGCCAGACCGATGGGCTTGAAGTCGGCAGCCCGGTCTACGCTGCCGGTGTCGCGGTCGGTGAGGTCAGCGAGCTGCAGCTCGTCGACGGGTACCGGGTCCGTGCAACGCTGGAGCTGCAGGCCGATGTCGTACTCGACTCGGACGCCACCGCGGCCATCGTCACCGACGGGATCTTCGGCGCAAAGCAGGTGCGCATCGATATCGGCGGCGGCGAACAGAACATCGCCGACGGCGGCGTGGTCGCCTTTACCGAGGACGCGGTCGTCCTCGATGACCTGCTGGCGCTCATCATCGGCCAGGCGCGCGCGGCCCGTGCGGCATCCAAGCTGGAGAACAAGGAATGAAACGCGGCGCAGTTGAGACGATCCTCGGGGCTATCGTCCTGGTCGTGGCAATCGGGTTCGTTGTCCTCGGGGCACGTGCGATCGACACCGGCGACGACGATGGGTACGAGCTGACGGCGCGTTTCCTGAAGGTCGGCGGACTGGAGCGCGGCAGCGACGTGCGCATATCGGGTGTGAAGGTCGGCACGGTCGTCGAACGTTCGCTCGACCTCGACACCTTCGAGGCCGTCGTCACGTTCACCGTCCGCAGCGACGTGCGGTTGCCGTCGGACACCGAGGCCGGGATCACGGCCGAGGGCCTGCTCGGCGGAAAATACCTGCGCCTGTTCCCCGGCAAGGAGACGGCCACGCTGGCGGCCGGGCAGGAAATCGCGCTGACGCGAGATTTCCAGGCGCTCGAGGATACGGTGTCGGAAATCATTTTCCTGGCCACGGACGCGAACTGATCGTGACGCGACGCGTTTCTCCTGTAACAGCCGAAACCATGCGATCGCCGCCCATGAACTTCCTTGCTGCTGCAGCGACCCTGACGCTCGCCTACGTCCCGGGATTGCCGGCCGATGCACAGTCGCCCGAGC
>JAEPNS010000385.1 GCA_017643325.1 Alphaproteobacteria bacterium
CCGATCATCCGGTTGAAGGCCTGCGATGCGTCGGACAGTTCGCGGATGCGGCTGTCGGGCACCTCGGGCGCACTTCCCACGTCCAGACGTGTCAGGGCGCTGGCGGACGTGACGAGGCGGCCGATCTGGTGGTTCAGGTGCCGTGCGAACAGGAACCCGAGAAGGATCGCGACAGCGAGAATGACCAGGCCAATGACGGCGGTGTTGACCAGGCGGTTCACCTCCTGGCCCACGATGGCCCGCTCCAGCGCGACGCCCATCGTCCAGGTGTCGGGGCCGAACTTCTCCGTGTCGCGGGTGATGATGATCGTGTCGTCGTTGACGCGGGCGTTGCTGATATCGGCCGCATACTCGAGCAGGAGCAGCGCATCTTCCCCGTCGTCTGCAAGCAGCCTGAAGGCGGGTTCCGGAAAGTCCTCGATGCTGGGAAGGGGGTTTTCGGCCGGCGACTGTGTTGGCCGGACCTCGACCTCATTCATTCGGGGGTGCGCCAGCACGCGCTCGCTGTTGTGCAGGATGAACGCACTGAGATCGCTGTCCGCCTCGAGGTCCTGCAGGAACTTCGAGATCTCGCCGATCGTCACCGGGACGACCACGGCACCCAAGAGGTCGTCTCCACGCAAGATCGGGACGATGTAGGTCAGCACCGCCTCGTTGATTTCGGCGACCCATATGGGCGTGGCCCAGAACGGCTTCCGCCTGTCCGTCGCGAGCTCGAGTGCATAGTCGCGCCGTGCGTTGGAGTCGGCGTTCGGCTGGACCTCGATCGTGAACCCCTCCACCTGGGTCATGCCCAGCTGTTGGCCGTCGGTCATGACAATGACGACCGCGCGCGATTGCGGGTGAGAGGTCAGGAATCCCGTGAGCGTGTCGAAGGTCGAGGACCGGCGTTCGTCGATATTCAGGCGCCCGTCAGCGAACAGGTCCGCCAGCCCTTCGACCGCGCGCATGACGTCCACAAGCTGGCCGTCGACCCTCGCTTCCAGGATGTCCAGCGTGTTGGAGGCCCGTTCCCCCAGCAGCTCGAACGTGTTTCGGGTTGCGCTTGAGAGGGTCACCCACAGCACGCTGCCGACCGCCGCGATGATCAGCAGCGTGATCCCGCCCACGAGCACCGTCGCGAGGCGCACACGTGTTCGCTGGTGCCCGTTTTCCCGGGCCGAATCGGCGATGGGATCGCTCATGGACCTGCAGGCTAAGGCGCCATCGGGTTCGCGTCCATGCCCGCGTCTCGCACACTATGACGGCCCGCTATAGCCGATTGCGCGCTGCAACATGCTTGCGTAGGTTCTTGCCCATGTTTTCGAAGATTCTGATCGCCAACCGCGGCGAGATCGCCTGCCGCGTCATCCGCACTGCCCGGAAAATGGGCATCTCCACGGTCGCGGTGTATTCCGATGCTGACGCTGGCTCGCTTGCGGTGCGCATGGCGGACGAGGCTGTACACATCGGCCCGCCGCCGGCCGCGGAGAGTTATCTCGTTGCCGACAAGATCCTCGATGCCATCAAGGCGACCGGCGCCGAGGCGGTACATCCCGGATATGGGTTCCTGTCGGAAAACGCCGACTTCGCGCGCAGGCTCGACGCGGAAGGGATTGCCTTCATCGGCCCGCCGCCCGGCGCCATTGCCGCGATGGGCGACAAGATCGAATCGAAAAAGCTCGCCGACGAAGCCGGGGTCAGCACGGTGCCCGGACACATGGGGATCATCGCCGACGACGAGGAAGCCGTGAAGATCGCCGCCGAGATCGGTTTCCCGGTGATGATCAAGGCCTCTGCGGGCGGCGGCGGCAAGGGCATGCGCATTGCCGCGAGTGAGGACGAGGTGCGCGAGGGTTTTCGCTCGGCGCAGAACGAGGCCCGGTCGAGTTTCGGCGACGACCGGATCTTCATCGAGAAGTTCATCGAGGAGCCGCGGCATATCGAGATCCAGGTGCTGGCCGACAAGCACGGCAACGTGGTCTACCTCGGCGAACGCGAATGCTCGATCCAGCGCCGGCACCAGAAGGTGATCGAGGAGGCGCCCTCGCCCTTCCTCGACGAGGCGACGCGCCAGGCGATGGGCGAGCAGTCCTGCGCCCTCGCGCGCGCTGTCGACTACTGCTCGGCCGGCACGGTCGAGTTCATCGTCGACAAGGACCGTAACTTCTATTTCCTCGAGATGAACACGCGTCTGCAGGTCGAACACCCGGTGACAGAAATGATCACGGGGCTGGACCTGGTCGAACAGATGATTCGCGTGGCGGACGGCGAAGAGCTCTCGTTCGGCCAGGATGACGTGCAGCTGCGTGGCTGGGCCATCGAGGCGCGGGTCTACGCAGAGGATCCGGCCCGCAACTTTCTGCCGGCGATCGGCCGCCTGGCCCGCTATCGCCCGCCAGCGGAAGACGGGACCACCGTACGGATCGATACGGGCGTGGGCGAGGGGTCGGAGATCTCGATGTACTACGACCCGATGATCGCGAAGCTCGCGACCCACGGGCGCGATCGCGCGCATGCCATCGCGCGCATGCAGGACGCGCTCGACGCTTATTACATCCGGGGCACCGGCCACAACACGGCGTTCCTGGCCTCGATCCTGTCGCACCCCCGGTTCGCGGAGGGCCGGCTCACGACCAACTTCATCGCGGAGGAGTATCCCGACGGCTATGCGCCCGCCGCGCCGGAGGGCACCCTGCGCAACCGCTTCTGCGCCGTCGCGGCCTACGTCCACGGCCGCTATGCAGGCCGGGCCCATCAAACGGGATTTTCCGGCGCGCCGGAATTGCCGGACGATGCCCGCGCGTGGCGCGTCAAGATCGGTGACGACCTGGTGCCTGCCGCCGTCCATTACCGCGAAGGCGGCGCGGAGGTCGAAATCGACGGTCACACGATGGCGCTGCACACCGACTGGGAGCT
>JAEPNS010000386.1 GCA_017643325.1 Alphaproteobacteria bacterium
ACATCGGCCGCCAAGTCGGCCATCTGGAGAATCCCGTATCCGTCTCGCCCAAAATTCACGACATGCACACTGCGCCCTGTCCGTTCGGCCAGGCTGCGCTGAAAGTAATCGGGCCAGGTCACCCCACGCGGATCGACACCTGTATCCACCTGAGCCGTGAATGAGTCTCCAAAGACAAGCACTTTGAGATCTGCCGTCTCGTAGTCTCCCTCGATAAGCCCCATGTTTCCGCGCTCATTTGCCGGCCACGACCAGCATGAACGCACGAGACCGTCCACAATGGAGCCGCCGTAGACGGTTTCTGGTCCATACTCGAACCCGTGTTCCGCATTGAAATGCCAGCGCGTGGTCTCAAAAAACCAGACATTTGGCCGATCTTCGGCCGAAATCCGGAAGCGGTCGGTTTCCTGATCAAACAACCAAGCGCGATAGGCAGCCTCCGCCGCAGCGATCCCAACCAGAAGCCCGACAAGCGTCAAGACGATCGAAAAAACAGTATCGCGGCGCATATTAAATCCATGAAACACAGCTGGTGAGCCTACAGTTGGCTGGCTCTCGGTATCGATTCAAACCATAAGGCCGGAGGCGTTGCAGCATCCGCGAAACCGTGGATTTTCCCTGCGACTTCAGCACTTGCCCGGTTTCGCCCGTTCTGCAATGACAACCGCCGGACTCGAATCGACTGCATTCGCGGCACACTAACATCATGAAATTCATTGCTTCCAGCTTACTGATTTTGGCCAGCACGCTCATTGCAGTGGGCCTGTCTGAAATCGGATATCGGTTGATCCTGCAAAGCGAGGTGCCGGAACGGTTCGCGTATGCGGACGCCGGACAAGTGGAAGTGTTCGACCAATCGCATTGGTTGTTCGACCAGGAAACCGGCTACGCCTACCCGCCGGGCCGGAAGATCGCTCACACGGCAATCCGTGAAGGGAAAGTGGTATCCTGCACGCTGATCGACGTGATCAACGAACGCGGCAACATCGGTCCGATCGAAGGCGACTATGCCAACGCCGACTTGAAGATCGCCGTTTTCGGAGATTCCTGGTCCGCCTTCAGCCAGAACGGGCTCACGTGGACGGACATCCTTCAGCGGAAACTCTCGGAGCACACGGACCGGAGCGTGCACGTTCTCAATTTCGGACGTGACGGGTACGGCATTCTTCAGATGTTCGACCTGGCCGCCCGGGAACTGCCCGTCTGGAACCCGGACATTGCGGTGTTCGCATTTATCACCAACGATCTTGCCCGAGTCCGGACGTGGCGAGCGATCATCGAACGCAATGGAACGCATGACCGGATTCTGACGACGTTTCGTGCGGACCCGAATCCCGCGTCCCTCGAAGGGACATATGACACGTTTCTCGTACACGCAGACGCCACGCACGAATGGTGCCTGGAAGCCAGGAAGGCCGGTGTACGAGACGAGGTCGTCAGGGCCGTCGAAGCGAAGTATCAGCGCGCCCGGCGCGTCGGGGGAGAAAGACCGGCTGATCTGTTCGCAACGAATCTGTCCTATCTCTGGAACCGGGTTCGTCACGGCGACCCATTTCACGGCGTGCCGGACCGCTTTGACTTCCCGACACTGGAAATCGCGGGATACAATGAAGATGAGCGGTTTGTTCAGGCCTTGAACAAGATTCGCTCTCACAGTTCGGAGAAACTCCTCTTCCATATGGCGATCTATCCCGAGGTCAAAGAGCAGACCGAATACATTCTGAATTTCAACGAAGAGTCGCTACTCCGGAGCTTGCTGGAACTCACCCGGTTCCCGGTCATCGAGACACTCGAGAACACTGAGACACCGGTCGAAAACCCGGAGCGAATGAATTCCGCGCCCGACAACTACCATCCGTCAATTTGGGGAATGGAACTTTACGCGGACGCTCTGATTGAGGGACTCGAAAGAGGCGGGTTTCTTGAAAGCATTCCCAATTAGGCGGCGGCGCTGCACGAGGACGTGAGAAAATGAAAAAGGCCCTGCTTCTGATCCTGGTTCCCGCGTTCGTTGTTGTCGCGGGAGTCGCCGCGGTCCTGCTGCTGGACGATGCGCCGCTCACACCGGCTGCGCCTGCATGTGGAATCTCGGTCGATCCCTCTCTGGCAACCGCCTTCGCCAACAGCCCAGATCCCCGGAAATGGTCCATCTACAGTTTCGACGGCACAGCGACAGCACCGCGTGTGCTGATTCGTGAGAAGGACTTCGCCGATATACCAGGCATGGGAACGGTCGATGGGTGCGAGCTCGAGATACGCTCATTGCCGCCCGCTGATACAAGAGGTCTCGACTGGCGGATCGGCTACCTGGATGCGGACGTGACCGCCCTGCGGGGCAAGGCGATCCGGGCACGTTTCTTTCTCAAGGCCGAGGATATTGCCGAACTCGGCTCGGGCTCGGTCTACGTCTACGATGGGCAAACCGTATCCGGCGCCCAGGTAACGCGCGTCACTCGCGACTGGACCGAATACGAGGCAACTCATCCTGTCCCGGACGATGCAGAATCACTGGAGCTTTGGTTCCGCCTCCTGATTGACCGCCCGGCGATTTCGCCGGAGAAGAATATAATCAGTATGGCCGCCCGTCTGGAGGAGACGGACGGAGTCGAGTTGAATGCCCGCGCGAACGATTTCACGCCGACAAGCTGCCCCCTGCAGATCGATGATACGCTTGCAGACATCGTGATCGACAGGCCGGACCGATGGTTTATCTATCGGTATGAAGGCTCCGGCGCGCCCAAGGTCGATATTCGGCGAGTTGTTGCACCTGAGTCCGCAGATGGCCCGCGCGCTTGGTGTGAACTCGATATCAAGGACGCCCCAACAAATGCGGGGCGTGGCGTTGACTGGAGGGTTGGACACATTTTTGAGGTCGCGGAGTTGCGGGGCAAGAAGGTG
>JAEPNS010000387.1 GCA_017643325.1 Alphaproteobacteria bacterium
TGGAGCAGAACAGGCCCACGTTGATGCCGGAGGTGGCGAAGCGGGAGGATTTTGCCGCGACCGCGAGGTCGCAGGTCGCGACGAGCTGGCAGCCTGCGGCGGTCGCCAGCCCGCGCACCTTGGCGATCACCGGCTGGGGCAGGCGCAGCACCGACAGCATCATCTTGGTGCAGGTCTCGAAGAGCTGGGTCTGGTATTCCAGCGTGTAGTTGGCGCGCATCTGCTTGAGGTTGTGGCCGGCGCAGAACGCGCGGCCTTCGCCTTCGAGCACCACGACGCGCACGGACCGGTCGGCCGCGATGGCGTCGAGTTCCGCCTGCAGCGCGGCGAGCATGCCCTCGGACAGCGCGTTGAGCTCGTCCGGCCGGTTGAGGGTCAGCGTGGTCACGCCGTCGTCGTCGGCGCGCAGGACGAAAGGGGACTGCGCGTCGGCGCCTGGTTTTTCGAGAGTGTCGCTGTCGGTCATGGCGCTAAAATGGGCCGGATTTCCGCCGATGGCAAATCCACGCTCGATCGTCATGCCTGCGAAGGCAGGCATCCATTATCGCCGATGCCGGACCGGGCAACCGCTTGAGTCAATGGACCCCTGCCTTCGCAGAGGTGACGAGTGGAGAGCGGCATAGAGGTATTATAATACCGCATACATAACCGCCTGCAATTTATCGCGTTTTTCGGTTTGACATTCCATTTCGGGACGCCTAGAACCCGTCCCGCCGCTGCCCGCGGCGTTGGTCCCGGGCGGCGGTGTCTTGTTCGCGACATGTGGCGGGCAGGCACAGTGAAACAGAACAAGGTGGCCATAACGCCATGAAGACCTATTCCGCGAAACCGGGTGACGTCGAATCCAAGTGGTGGATCGTCGACGCCGAGGGCGTGGTGCTGGGCCGGATGGCGGCGATCATCGCCGACCGTCTGCGCGGCAAGCACAAGCCCATGTACACCCCCAACATTGACTGCGGCGACCACGTGGTGGTCATCAATGCGGACAAGGTCCGCATGACCGGCCGCAAGCGCGAGCAGAAGCTCTACCACTGGCACACCGGCTATCCGGGCGGTATCCGCAGCCGCTCCGCCGAGGACTATCTGGGCGGCGACAAGGCCGACGTGGTGGTCCGCAAGGCGGTCGAGCGCATGCTGCCGAAGACCAAGATGGGCCGGGCCCAGTACGGCAAGCTGAAAGTCTATGCAGGCACCGAGCATCCCCACGAGGCGCAGCAGCCCGAGGTGCTCGACCTGGCAGCGATGAACGACAAGAACAAGCGGGGAGCCGCCTGATGAGCGACGAAACCAACGCGACCCAGGACGCACCTGCCGAAGGTGGTGCGATCGCGCAGGCCGCGGCCGCCCTGGCCGAGGCGTCGGGCGAGAATATTGCCGAGGCGGTGACGGTCCAGGCCGAGCCGAAGATCGACGAGCACGGGCGCACCTACGCGACCGGCAAGCGCAAGGACGCGGTCGCGCGCGTCTGGATCAAGCCGGGCAACGGCCAGCTCACGGTCAACGGCCGCGCGGGCGAGGTCTACTTCGCGCGCCCGGTGCTGCGCATGGTGCTGTCCCAGCCGTTCCAGGTGACGGACCGGCTCGGCCAGTACGACATCGTCTGCACCGTCGCGGGCGGCGGGCTTTCGGGACAGGCGGGCGCGGTGCGCCACGGCATCTCGAAGGCGCTGGCGCTGCGCGAGCCGGAGCTGCGCTCGATCCTCAAGAAGGTCGGCATGCTGACCCGCGACAGCCGCGTCGTCGAACGCAAGAAGTACGGCCGCGCCAAGGCCCGCCGCAGCTTCCAGTTCTCGAAGCGCTAGTCGACAGCAACAAATCGAACATGCGCGCGGCGCTCCCGGAAACGGGGGCGCCGCGTTGCTTTTCCGTGCCTGTGTGTTGCTCAGTCCCCCGGCGGCGGCAGCCAGGTCAGCGAGGAATGGTGCAGCGAGATCAGCACCCGGCCGTCCAGCTTGTGGTAGGCGAAGGTGTAGTCGGCGCGCGTCGAGTTGCCTTCACCGTCGATGAAGGTGTAGTGGCCCATGTCCTTGTAGCCGAGGCCGCCCGCCTTCAGGATCGGGCCGGCCGCGCTCTGGAACTCCACGGCCTTCCAGCCGCGTTCGAGAAAGCAGGCATCGTTGGGATAGTCGGGATCGCCGCCCACGAAGTACGACCGCACGCCCGCGCGGTCGAGGCGGATGATATCCGTCAGGGTCGGCTTGAAGAGAACGGGCTCGTCCGGCGCGTCAAAGTCGTACAGCGCCAGAAGCCCGTCGATATCCTGTTCGGTGACGCATTTTGCCCAGGTCCGCTGGGCGGCGACGACCTCGGCCTTGGTCATGCGCTCGAATTTGCGATCGGACATCCCCCGGCCCCCCCGCGTTGGTCCACGGCCGGGAATCCTACTGGACGCGTCCGGGGCCGTACAGGCGTCAGCCGGGCCAGAGCGCAGTCCGCGGATGGAACTGCGACCAGGCGAACCAGAAGGCCTCGTGGCTGCCGAGGTCCGCGCCGTCCGCGCCGACCGCCTTGATGCCCCCGGCGACGAGTTCCAGTCGGACATTCTCGAATGCAATCTCGTCGCCCCGCTTGAGGGCCACCAGCGCCTTGCTGCGCTGGAAGGCGACCGGTGTGCCCGACGCCGCGACCACGCCGATGACGTCCTCGTGGACGGGCAGGCGCGGATCGACATCGCCGATCGGGAAGATCGGGCCGTTCGCGTCGCGGCCGTTGCGGAAGTCCGGGTCGCGCCCGAGCGCATAGCGTTCGAGCAGGACCGTGGTCTCGGGATAGCGTTCCTTCCAGGTGCCCCAGTCGGTGGTGACCACGCTGGCCTGCTCGAGTTGCAGGCCCTTGTCGCGGAGCGGC
>JAEPNS010000388.1 GCA_017643325.1 Alphaproteobacteria bacterium
CCGCGGCGGCGACCTGGGTTTCTTCGGCAAGGGCCAGATGGTGCCTGAATTCGAGGCCGCCGCCTTCGCCATGAAGAAGGGCGAATATTCCAAGGCGCCGGTGCAGACCCAGTTCGGCTGGCACGTGATCAAGGTGGTCGACAAGCGCCGCCAGCCGCCGCCGACATTCGAGGAGGCGCGCGGGCAGATCCAGGAACAGTTGACGCGCGAACTGATCGCCGCGCATATGGCGGACCTGCGGGCCGACGCGGAGATCGAACTCTTCAACATCGACGGCTCGCCGGTCGAGGAAGCGCCCAAGCAGTAGCGTCCCGCTCTCACGCGGCGCCTTCCGATCCCGACGTCGCGTAGTGGGGGCACCATGGCGGGCAACTCGAAAAACACCGGCGGCACGCCGCCAAAGAAGAAACTCGCGCGCTCGCCGCTCGCGCCGGCGCGCTTTCCATCCGTCGCGCCGGTCGCGGGCGTGCGGCTGGCCGGGCGTGCGGTCGGGCTGAAGAAGCACAAGGGCGTGAAGGACCTGATGGTCGCGGCGTTTGCACCCGGGACCACCGCCGCCGGGGTGCTGACCCGCTCGAAATGCCCGTCGGCACCGGTCGAGTGGTGTCGGACGATCCTGCCGCGCGGCAGGGCACGGGCGCTGGTCGTCAATTCGGGCAACGCCAATGCGTTCACGGGCAATGCGGGCGACCTGCAGGTCGCGCAGACCGCGGCCGAGGCGGCCCACCTGTTCGGCTGCCGGGCGCAGGACGTCTTCCTGGCCTCGACGGGCGTGATCGGTGAGCCGCGCGCGCCGGACTATATCGCCGGGAAGCTGCCCCAGATGAAGCGGGCGCTGGGCGAGAAGTCCTGGAAGTCGGCGGCCGAAGCCATCATGACGACCGACACATTCCCGAAGGCTGCCTCGCGCAAGGTGAAGATCGGCAAGGCGGAGGTCACTCTGTCGGGTTTCGCGAAGGGCTCCGGCATGATCGCGCCTGACATGGCGACGATGCTCGCCTTCGTGTTCACCGATGCGAAGATCCCCGCGAAGGTCCTGCAGCGCCTGGTGCGCACGGCGGCGGACGATTCCTTCAACGCCATCACGGTGGACAGCGACACCTCCACGTCAGACACAGTGCTGCTGTTCGCGACGGGACAGGCGAAGGGCCAGCCGCGGATCGCGTCCGCGGGCGACAGTGCGCTGGCCGATTTCAAGGCGGCGCTGAAGGACATTTTCGTAGACCTCGCGCAGCAGATCGTGCGCGACGGCGAGGGGGCGCAAAAGTTTGTAACGATCAACGTGACCGGCGCGGAATCGAAGCGCGCCGCACGCACGGTCGGCCTCGCGATCGCCAACTCGCCGCTGGTCAAGACCGCCATCGCGGGCGAAGACCCGAACTGGGGCCGGATCGTTATGGCGGTCGGCAAGGCGGGCGAGAAGGCCGACCGGGACCGCCTGTCCATCGGGATCGGTGACACGCGGATCACCGAGAACGGGCAGCTTGTCGCCGGCTACGATGAGGCACCCGTCGCGGCCTACATGAAGGGCGACGAGATCACGATCGACGTCGATCTCGGGATCGGGCGCGGGCGCGGGACCGTGTGGACCTGCGACCTGACCCACGGCTACATCACCATCAACGCCGACTACCGGAGCTAGACCGCGTGGCGGGCGTGCCGATCGTGCTCGTCAGCGCCGTCGCGCTGGTCGACATCGACGACCGGGTTCTGCTCGCACAGCGGCCCGAGGGCAAGTCGATGGCCGGGCTGTGGGAGTTCCCCGGCGGCAAGGTCGACGAGGGCGAGACGCCCGAGGCGGCGCTGATCCGCGAACTGCACGAGGAGCTTGGCATCGACACGGTCGAGAGTTGCCTCGCGCCCATCGGTTTCGCGAGCCATGGCTATGACGACTTCCACCTGCTGATGCCGCTGTTCGTCTGCCGCAAGTGGCAGGGCGACCCGCAGCCGCGCGAGGGGCAGGAGCTCGCCTGGGTCCGTCCGAACCGCCTGCGCGACTACCCGATGCCGCCTGCCGACGTGCCGCTGGTCGCGCAACTGCAGGATTTGCTCTAGGGGGACGGGGCCTCTGCTTCAGGCGGCACGTTTTTCCGCAGCCGCTCGTACATGATCGAGAGCATCGACACGCCGATGGCGATGCCGAAGAAGTAGACCACGTTGATGATGAGGTTGAGGACGATCCCGAACGAGATCGACCCGCCGAGGGCCGGGAAGAAGGTGATCCCGAGCATCGCCAACCCGCCGGTCAGCAGGACCAGCAGGATGACCTGGATGATCATCACCGGGATCACAGCGCCGAACATGTAGGCGCCGACCATCCGCCAGCGGTTTCCGTTTGCGGCGCGCCAGCCGGCCCGGATCCCGAATTCGCGGTCCTCGACGGCCGCGGCCGGAAACGCCAACAGAGGTCCCGCCAGCAAAGCCATCACGAACAGCAGCGTGATGAAGTATCCCGCGAAAAAGATGCCCACGCTCGAGGCGAGATTCGCCTCGTCCATACGGCCCGGGTCGGCCATGCCGGACATCAGGCCGACGGGGAACGAGATCAGCAGGTTCAGGACAAACATCAGCAGGAGCGCGAGCAGGGCGATCAGGATGCCCTTCCAGATGAAGCGCCAGTGCCGGCCTTTCCACGTCAGCAGCTCGCGCGGGGATGTCCGGTCCGGTCCGAGCAGGTAGCGCCGGTGCCAAGCGACCGCGAAGGTGATGTAGACCGCGATCATCAGCAGCCAGATCACGGCGAAAATGGCGAAGAAGGTTCCGGTCGGAAAACTCGCGCGATCGGGCGGGGTCGCCGCCTGGGCTGCGAAACCCTCGGGC
>JAEPNS010000389.1 GCA_017643325.1 Alphaproteobacteria bacterium
GCACCGCGCGCCTAATTTCGTTTCATCTGAAACCAATACATTCCCCGCGATGCCCGACGGCAAGAGCGGCGCAAGCAGCGCCGGCCATCTCGAACTCGAACACTTCCTGCCGTACCGGCTTTCCGTCCTGACCAACAGGGTCAGCGCGGCCCTCGCGCGCGAGTATCAGTCAACGTTCGGCCTGAGCGTTCCGGAATGGCGTGTCATGGCCGTCCTGGGCCGGTTCGGGCCGGCGGCGGCGACGCGGATTTGCGAGCGCACTGCCATGGACAAGGTCACCGTCAGCCGGGCGACCAAATCGATGCAATCACGCGACTTGATGACGGCGCGGATCGACGCGGACGACCGCCGCCGGACGATCTTCGCGCTCACGCGCGCGGGGCAGCGGATCCACGATGAAATCGTTCCCTTTGCCCTCGCCCACGAGGCGGAGTTGCTGGCCGCGCTCGAACCGTCGGAAGTCGAGCAGCTCGACCGGTTGCTGACGAAGCTCCAGACCTGCGCGGACAAGCTGAAGGCTAGATAAAAACTTCGGTGAGCGGGGAAAACCCGTTGAACCCCACGGACGCGTAGGTCGACGTGTAGGCGCCCGCGTTGGAGAACACCAGCCGGTCGCCCGCATCCAGGTCGATCGGAAGGTCGTAGGTCGCATGTTCGTACAGCACGTCATGGCTGTCGCATGTCGGACCGGCAAGGACGGCGGACGACGTGTCGCCACCGACGGGCGACACCAGCGGATACTGGATCGCCTCGCCTTCGGTTTCCGCCAGTCCGCCGTATCGGCCGACGTCCAGATATACCCATCGCTGGTGCCCGCCGTAGCTCCGCTCGGTCACAAGTACGACCTCGGTGACGAGCTTGCCCGCCGTTGCGGCGATAACCCGGCCGGGCTCGGCGATGATCCGTGGGCGGGATGCGCCGACGGATTCGTCGATCGCGCGATCGATGGCCGCGAACATGGCGGTCAGGTCGAGTTTCTCGTCATCGCGATAGGGCACCGGAAAGCCGCCCCCGATGTTGATGAGGTCCAGAGCAACGCCGTGCGCGGCCAGCCGCTCGAAAATCGTCGCGCACCAGCGCACACCCTCACCCCAGCGCGCGCTCTCGATCTGCTGGCTCCCCGCATGGAAACTGATGCCCGCGGGCCGCAACCCTGCGTCGCGGGCCTTCAGAAGCAGGGCCACCGCCTCGTCGGGCGCGCATCCGAACTTGCGGGTCAGCGGCCAACGCGCACCATCGTTCGCGACCACGATCCGGCAGAACACACCAGCTCCCGGCGCAGCATCGGCCAGCTTTTCGATCTCGCCGGAGCTGTCGAACGCAAACAGGTTGACCCCCTTCTCGAACGCGAACGCGATATCGGACCGCTTCTTGACCGTGTTGCCGTAGGAAATCCGCTCGGGCCCGACGCCTGCCGCGAGACAGGCGGCGATCTCGGCCGGGCTCGCGGCGTCGAACGCGGCGCCTGCCCGGGCAAGCCGGTTCAGGATCGGCGACGCCGGGTTGGCTTTCACGGCGTAGAACACCTCGAGCCAGGGCGCCGCGTCCACAATCGCACCGTGGTTCCGCTCGACCTCGTCGAGGTCGATGACGAGACAGGGTGTCGCCGGGATTTCGGCGGACAGGTATGCATCGATCTTCGCAGTCATTCTTCGGTCTCTGCGGCAGGGTGGCGCGTTATAGTCGAAAACGCCCGATTTTGAACCGCAAAAAGACTTTTCCGCGGCGGATGTGGCCGACCCGGGCGATGCCGCCGATTGCTCTGAATCGTGCGCGCGTGTTAACCCGCGCCGTCATCTCACAGCGGAAGCGAAAGACGTGGCGTCACGCCGATCCATCTGGATACTCAACGGGCCGAACCTCAACCTGCTCGGCGAACGTGAACCCGGAATCTATGGCGGTGAATCCCTCGCCGACATCGAGACCCGGTGCCGCGAGACTGCGGACAAGGCCGGCTTCGAGCTCGAGTTCCGCCAGAGCAACCACGAGGGCGAACTTGTCGCCTGGATTCAGGAATCACGGTCGGTCGCCGATGGCATGGCGATCAACGCCGGGGCCTACACACACACATCGGTGGCGGTCCACGATGCCCTTCGCCTGCTCGACATCCCCATCGTGGAGGTGCATCTGTCGAACATTTTCGCGCGTGAGGAATTCCGCCATAAGTCCTACATCAGCGCGGCAGCCACCGGGGTCGTGTGCGGCTTCGGCCCGATGAGCTACGTGCTTGCCATCGATGCGCTCGCCGCGCGCATGGATCTCTAGGTTAGACCCATGAGCGATTCTTTCGATATCGATGCCGACCTCGTCCGAAAGCTGGCGGACCTGCTTTCGGAGACCGGCCTGGGCGAGATCGAGTACGAGGATGGCGGCAAGCGCATCCGCGTCGCCATGCCGGGTATCGCCGCGCCAGCCGGCGTGCCGGCTCCGGCGCCCGCCGCGGCCGTGGCAGCTCCGGCCCCGGCCGGCCCCGCCGCCGAAGAGCCCGGTCACCCAGGCGCGGTCACGGCACCGATGGTCGGCACGGTCTACCTCGCACAGGCGCCGGAGGACCCGCCCATAGTCCGGGCGGGCGACAGCGTGTCGGAAGGCCAGACACTGATGCTCATCGAGGCCATGAAAACCTTTAACGAGGTCAAGGCCCCGCGCGCGGGCACCGTGACGCAGATCGCCGTATCGAACGGGCAGCCGGTCGAATTCGGCGAAATGCTCGCAGTTATCGAATAGCCGGCGCGGCGGCATCCCGTGTTCGACAAAGTCCTGATCGCGAACCGCGGAGAAATCGCG
>JAEPNS010000038.1:0-14941 GCA_017643325.1 Alphaproteobacteria bacterium
CGCTCGGGTGCCTCGAAGGCGACCACGCGGCCGGGCGCCGGCAGGACGTCGCGCGCCGGGTCCTCCGCGTAGAGCCGCGCCTCGATGGCGTGGCCGGTCAGCGTGATCTCGTCCTGGCCGAGCGGCAGCGGCTCGCCCTCGGCGACGCGCAGCTGCCCTTCGACGAGGTCCTGTCCGGTGATGAACTCGGTCACCGGGTGCTCGACCTGGAGGCGCGTGTTCATTTCCATGAAGTAGAACGGGCCGTTCGCGCCGTCGTCGGCCGCGTCGACGATGAACTCGACCGTGCCCGCGCCCGCATAGTCGATCGCCTTCGCCGCCGCGACGGCCGCGGCGCCGATCTCGGCGCGGCGTTCCTCGCGCATGCCCGGCGCCGGCGCCTCCTCGACGACCTTCTGGTAGCGGCGCTGCAGCGAGCAGTCGCGCTCGAACAGGTGCACCGCGTTGCCGTGCGTGTCCCCGAACACCTGCACCTCGATATGGCGCGGGGTGGTCAGGTATTTCTCGATCAGCACCCGGTCGTCGCCGAACGCGCCGGACGCCTCCCGGCGCGCGGAATCGAGCGCATCGGAAAAGGCCTCCGCGGCCTCGACGATCCGCATCCCGCGTCCCCCGCCCCCGGCGGACGCCTTGATGAGCACGGGAAACCCGATCTCGCCCGCCGCGTCGGCGAGCAGCTTCGGGCCCTGGTCCGCGCCGTGGTAACCCGGTACCAGCGGCACCCCGGCCGCCTCCATCGCGACCTTGGACGTGGCCTTGTCGCCCATGGTGCGCATGGCCTCGGCGCTCGGGCCGACGAAGGTGATCCCCGCCTCGGCACAGGCCTCGGCAAAGCGCGCGTTCTCCGACAGGAAACCGTATCCGGGATGGATCGCGTCCGCCCCGGTCCGACGCGCGGCGGCAATGACCGCCTCGATGTCGAGGTAGCTCTCCGACGGCGCCTCCGGGCCGATCCGCACCGCCTGGTCCGCGGCCGCGACGTGCATCGCGCGCGCATCGGCATCGGAATAGACGGCGACGACCTGCACGCCCAGCCGGTGCGCGGTCCGCGCGACGCGCACCGCGATCTCGCCGCGGTTGGCGATCAGAAGGCGCTCAATCTTCATCCGGGCTCTCCTTCGCCTCTTCCCCGTCGTCGGGCCGTTTCTCGTCGGCATCCGGGTCGCGCGCATAGCGCATGATTTCCGAGAACCCGAACAGGAACAGCAGGATCCCGAGCATGATCTCGATGGCCGCCACGACCCGCACCGCCTCGCCCGCGGGCGTGACGTCGCCGTAGCCGACCGTCGACATGGTGATCAGTGAGAAATACAGGCTTTCCGTGAAGCTGATCGCTGCCGCCTCGCCGTCGATCAGGAAGATGTGCTCGGCCGAGGCGCGGTCCATGATCCGGAAGATCATCGCGAACACGATCACGATGAACGAATACAGCGTGAAGAACGCGAAGGCCGGGCGGAACAGACGCGTCATCTGCACGAACAGGTGGTCGAACACGGTTCCCGTGTCGACGAGGAACAGGCAGATCTGGCGGCTGAAGAACAGGACCAACAGCCCGATCAGGCCCATGGCCCCCAGCAGGACGATGTCCGCGCTGCGGGTCTCGAGATCGAACCCGGGCACGAAGAATGTCAGTGCCGCGAGCACGCCGAGCGGCAGCAGCCAGATGAACAGCCGGCCCGGGAAATGCGCCTTGCGGAAGTTCTCGGATTGCGACCCTTCCCGGATCGCCTCGCGGTGCCACCAGACCCCGAACAGGAACAGGTAGATCGGAATAAGGTAGCCCACCCCCGTGACCCACTGCCGCGCGCCGGGAAAGTTGGCGGAGGCCAGGAAGAAATAGACCGTCGTGTAGATCGCCAGCGAGTTCGCAAAGGCGAGCACGAAGAAACGGCTGCCGGGGAACATCCAGAGGAAGATGCCCGCCGCGCTGAACACCGCGCCGAGGATGATCGCCGTCAGGATCCCGAGCTGGTTGGTCGAGCCGACCGCGACCATCAGGATAATCAGCGCAGAGAACCCCACCGCGCCGAGCCACGTCCGGTGCGGGAGATGGATTCCTAGGAGCCGGTCTTTGTCGTCCGCCATGCCGGATCCCGCTTTTCCAGAAATGCGCCCACGCCCTCACGGCCCTCGTCCGTCGCGCGGATGTCCGCGATGCGTTGCGCGGTGTCGCCGATCATCGCCTCGTCGACCGGTCCCGCCGACACCCGCCGAATCAGGTCCTTGGCCGCGGCCATGGCGGCCGGGCCGTTGCGCAACAGCATCTCGACGATCTCCTCCACGCCGCCGTCGAGCGCCTTGTCCTTGACGACCTCGTGGACCAGCCCGAGGCGCTGGGCGGTCGCGGCATCGAAGCGTTCGGCGGTCTGGAAGTAGCGCCGCGCGGCACGCGCGCCGATCGCCTCCACAACATAGGGGCTGATCACGGCCGGGATCAGGCCCAGCCGCACTTCCGAGAGGCAGAACACGGCCCGCTCGGACGCGATCGCGATATCGCAGGCGGCCACGAGGCCGACCCCGCCGCCGATCGCCGCACCGTGGACGCGCGCGACCGTCGGCTTGGGCATCTCGTTGAGCGCGCGCATCATGCCGGCGAGCTTGCGCGCGTCGTCGAGGTTTTCGGCATCGGAATAGTCCGCCATCCGGGCCATCCACCCGAGATCCGCCCCGGCCGAAAAGCTCCGGCCCTCCCCCGCCAGCACCACGACGCGCACGGCGCTGTCATCGCCGAGGCGCTCGAACGCATCGGTCAGGTCCGCAATCAGCGCATCGTCGAATGCGTTGTGTTTTTCGGCCCGGTCCAGGGTGACGGTCCCGACCGGGCCCGACATCTCCACGCGAATGGCGTCGCTCGACATGGCGCTACATCCGGAACACGCCGAAGCGCGTGTCCTCGACCGGAGCGTTCAGGGCCGCCGAAATCCCGAGCCCCAGCACGCGGCGGGTGTCGGCCGGGTCGATGATCCCGTCGTCCCACAGGCGTGCGCTCGCATAGTAGGGGTGCCCCTGGTGCTCGTACTGCTCGCGGATCGGCCGCTTGAACTCTTCCTCGGCCTCCTCGCTCCATTCCTCGCCACGCGCCTCCAGGCCGTCGCGGCGCACCTGGGCGAGCACGTTGGCGGCCTGGGTGCCGCCCATGACGGAGATGCGCGCGTTCGGCCACATCCACAGGAACCTGGGACTGTAGGCGCGCCCGCACATGCCGTAGTTGCCGGCGCCGAAGCTGCCACCGATGATGACGGTGAACTTCGGCACGTTCGCGCAGGCCACGGCCGTGACCATCTTGGCGCCGTCCTTCGCGATGCCGCCGGACTCGTATTTCTGGCCGACCATGAACCCCGAGATGTTCTGCAGGAATATCAGGGGAACGCCGCGCTGCGCGCAAAGTTCGATGAAGTGGGCGCCCTTGAGCGCGGATTCGGAAAACAGGATGCCGTTGTTGGCGACGATCCCGACCGGGTAGCCGTAGATGCGCGCAAACCCGGTCACCAGCGTGTCGCCGTACAGCGCCTTGAACTCGTCGAAGTCCGACCCGTCGACGATCCGCGCGATCACCTCGCGCACGTCGTAGGGCTTGCGGATGTCCGCATTCACGACGCCGTACAGCTCCTCGGCCGCATACAGCGGATCCGCCGGTGTCTGCGTCTCCAGGTCGACGCGCTTGGGCCGGTTCAGGTTGGCCACGATCCGGCGCACGATGGCCAGGGCGTGGGTGTCGTCGCGGGCGAGATGGTCCGCCACGCCGCTGGTGCGCGTGTGCACGTCGGCCCCGCCGAGATCCTCGGCGGAGACGATCTCGCCCGTCGCCGCCTTCACCAGCGGCGGCCCGGCCAGGAAGATGGTGCCCTGCTCCTTCACGATTACCGCCTCGTCGGACATGGCCGGCACATAGGCGCCGCCGGCGGTGCAGGAGCCCATCACCGCCGCGATCTGCGGGATGCCCTCCGAGGACATCGTCGCCTGGTTGTAGAAGATGCGCCCGAAATGGTCGCGGTCGGGGAACACGTCGTCCTGCTGCGGCAGGTTCGCACCGCCGGAATCGACCAGGTAGATGCAGGGCAGGTTGTTCTGCCGCGCGATCTCCTGCGCGCGCAGGTGCTTCTTCACCGTGACGGGAAAATACGTCCCGCCCTTCACGGTCGCGTCGTTGACGACGACCACGCATTCGCGCCCCGACACGCGCCCGATGCCGGTCAGGATCCCGCCGGCCGGGACCGCATCCTCGTACATCTCCCAACCCGCGAACTGCGAGAACTCCAGGAAGGGCGAGCCCTCGTCGAGCAGCGTATCGATGCGGTCTCTCGGGAGCAGCTTGCCCCGCGACAGGTGGCGCTCGCGCGCCCGCTCGCCGCCGCCCTGCTCGATCCCGCCGACCTTCTCGCGCAGGTCGTCGACCACGGCGCGCATGGCTGCGGTGTTCTCGGCGAACAGGTCTGAACTGGTGTCGAGGGACGACTTGAGGACGGTCATCGAGGGTTTCCCCGGCGTTTCGGGTTCATCGGTGCAATTCCTGTGATAGAAGCACGCGCATGGTCGCACTTCCCAGCAAATCCGACATCGAGACCGCGGCGGACACCGTCTACGCGGCCATGCCGCCGACGCCGCAATACGTCTGGCCGCTGGTCTGCGAGGCGGCGGGGACGACGGTCTGGGTGAAGCACGAGAATCACACGCCGACCGGCGCGTTCAAGGTGCGCGGCGGGCTGGTCTACATGGCGCACCTGCGCGCAACCAGGCCGGACGTGCGCGGTGTCATCGCGGCGACGCGCGGCAACCACGGCCAGTCGATCGCCTTCGGCGCGCGGGCCAACGGCATCGCGGCGACCATCGTGGTCCCGGAAGGCAACTCGACCGAGAAGAACGCGGCCATGCGCGCGTTCGGCGCGGACCTCATCGAGCACGGGCACGATTTCCAGGCGTCGCTCGAATACGCCGAGGGTCTCGCGGGCGAGCGCGGGCTGGAGATGGTGCCGTCCTACGCCATGGACCTGGTGCCCGGCATCGCGACCTACGGCATGGAATTGTTCGCGGCCGCGCCGGACATCGAGGTGCTCTACGTGCCGATCGGCCTCGGTTCCGGCATCACCGGCTGCATCGCTGCGCGCGAGGCGCTGGGCCTCGCCACCGAGATCGTCGGGGTCGTCGCCGAGAACGCCCCGGCCTACGCGCTGTCCTTCGCGAACGGCGAGGCGGTCTCGACCAACAGCGCGGACACCTTCGCCGACGGGCTCGCCTGCCGCGTGCCCGCCGCCGACGCCGTGCCGGTGGTCTGCGAATACGCCGCGCGGGTCATCACCGTCAGCGAGGAGGAGATCCGCGCCGCGATGCGCCTCTACTATTCGGCCACCCACAACCTGGCCGAGGGCGCAGGCGCGGCGGCGCTGGCCGGCCTGATGCAGGAGCGCGGCACGCTCAAGGGCCGCGCCGCCGGCGTGGTCCTGTCCGGCGGCAATATCGATCGGGCGCTCTACCGCGACATTATCGGCTAAACCCAGCGCCTGAGTTGAAGAGTGTAGGTTCATTGGCCTGGGAACGGTCTCATCTCGGAGACACGGATCGTTTGAAACCGCTCGATCATCATCTTGAGTTCGCTCTGATCGACCGGCCATGTATCCGGTTCGTCCAGTTCGAAAGCCGATCCGCGCCATTCCTGATAGATTTTGAGCAGCGTGTTCCGGTATCGGGCGAACGTAAATAGGCCGACCTGCCCGATACCAGGCCCATAGCCGATTTCCCGACGACCATTCGGGCTATCTCGACAAAGTACGATCATAGTCACCGCAACACGGGAGCGATGGAGCAGATCAACCTTCACATTCGCAGGACCACACGAGTTGAAAAACTGCTGCACACTGGCTGCCACGAATGCATCCAGAGGAATGTTGGAATCACGACCGGAATGAAAACCGAAGACCGCGTAAAGCCTTGTCCAGCTTTCGAATTCCTCGTCCTTCGGAATTTGCTCAAAGATGAACTGCGGGCCTTTTTGATCCTTGTAGTATCTGCTTTGTTCGATGTCGGGCCGGCCATCCGTGCTTGTGCCGCTCCAACTCGGTTGAGGCAAGGTAACGATCGCGTCGTAGACGTTGATTGCCGTGATGGGATCGTCGGCAGCATTTTGCTCCGATTGTGCACTGGCGTGCGTCGTCACGAGGCCAAACACCAACGCCCCGATCGCTCCTAGGCCGGCGAATCTCCCAATAGACATTGGTCGTCCTCCGCGTCTGAGGTTGTCCTACCAGCCGCCCGTCTCGAGCCACTTGTCGACCATGTCGAGGCGGTCGGCGCCCCAGAACATCTCGCCGTCCACGACGAAGAAGGGCGAGCCGAAGATGTTCCGCGAGATCGCGTCGTCGGTGACAATCTTGAGTTGCTCCTTGACCGCCGGGTCCTGGATGCCTTCGGCAACCGCATCGGCGTCGAAGCCGGCCTTCGCGGCCACGGCAACGACACCGTCGGGGCTCGCGATCTCGTTCCCCTCGGCGAGGCAGGCCGTGTACAACGCCAGCGCCATGTCGCGGCCCTTCGCCGGGTCCTGTGCCTTCGCCCAGTAGACCGCGCGCGATGCCGCGACCGGCGAAAAGGGCATGTCCGCGGGCGGGTTGAAGGGAACCCCGTGGTAGCGCGCCGAACGCGCGAAGTCGTGGCGCGAATAATCGCCCTTCATCGGCACCTCCGGCAGCGGCTGCGAGCCGGTCACCTTGAACACCGCGCCGAGCAGGAAGGGCTTCCAGTCGACGCTGCGCCCGTGCTTCGCGGCAAGATCGTCGATCTTGTGTGCGGCGATGTAGCCGTAAGGGCTGTTGAAGTCGAAAAAGAACTCGATGGGGGCGTCGGGCATGTTTTTCCTCTTCTCTGCAATATCCTCGTCCTGAGCCTGACGAAGGACGAGACCTCATACTTCGACAGGCTCAGCATGAGGTCGATTGTCTAGTTCGCCGCGATGTCGCGGCCGATGATCAGCTTCTGGATGTCGCTGGTGCCTTCGTAGATTTTCGTGACCCGGACGTCGCGGTAGATCCGCTCGACCGGGAAGTCCTGCAGGTAGCCGTAGCCGCCGTGGATCTGGATCGCGTCGGAGCAGACCTCCTCGGCCATTTCCGACGCATACAGCTTCGCCATCGCGGCCTCGGCCAGGCAGGGCTCGCCCGCATCACGAAGGCGCGCCGCGTTCCAGGTGAGCTGGCGCGCGGCCTCGATCTTCGTGCGCATCTCGGCCAGCCGGAAGATCACCGCCTGGTGCTCGATGATCGGCTTGTCGAAGGTCTCGCGTTCCTTGGCGTAGGCCACCGCGTGCTCGTAGGCCGCGCGCGCCATGCCGATGGCCTGGGCCGCGATCCCGATCCGCCCGCCTTCCAGGTTCGACAGCGCGATGCGGTACCCCTCGCCCTCCTCGCCGAGCAGCAGGTCCGGCGTGAGCTCCATGTCGTCGAACACGAGCTGGCAGGTGTCCGACGCGCGCTGGCCCATCTTGTGCTCGACCGACGCCACCTCGTAGCCGGGGGTGTCGGTCGGCACGATGAACGCGCTCATGCCCCGCCCGCCCGCGTCCGGGTCGGTCTTGGCGAAGACGATCACCACGTCGGCGTTCCTGCCCGAGGTGATGAACTGCTTGGTGCCGTTGAGCACATACTTGTTGCCCACCTTCTCCGCACGCGTGCGGATCGCCCCGGCGTCGGACCCGGCCGTCGGCTCGGTCAGCGCGAACGCGCCGAGCATCTCCCCCGTCGCGAGGGGGCGCAGGTATTTCTCCTTCTGGGCGTCACTGCCGAAGTTGAGGACCGGCAGGCAGGCAACCGAGTTGTGCACGGCCATGATGGTCGAGCAGGCCCCGTCGCCCGCCGCGATCTCCTCCAGCGCCAGCGCGTGGGCCAACGTGTCGGCGCCGGCGCCGCCCCACTCCTCGGGCACGACCATGCCCAGCAGGCCGAGCTCCGCCATGCCCTTGAGCGCGTCGGCAGGAAACGTCGCATCGCGGTCCCACGCCGCCGCGTTCGGGGCGAGCTGTTCCGCCGCAAAGGCGCGCGCCATGTCGCGGATCATCGCCTGTTCTTCGCTGAGCCCTACCATGCGACCTCCTTCCCCCGGTAATCGAGGAAGCTTCCGGAATCGGCCGGTGCGAGATTGTCCAGCAGCGCGCGGATGCCCGTCACGGATTCCTCCGGCGAGATGGACGCATGCGGCCCGGTCATGTCGGTGCGCACATAGCCCGGGTGCAGCGCCACCGCCGTGATACCCCGTGCGCGCCACTCCGGCTCGATGTCGCGGAAGCGCCTGTTCAGTTCGCCCTTGGAATCGCCGTACAGGTCCGGGCTCTGCGGCCGGGGCCGGCCCGAGCCCTGGATGCTGGAGATGATGGCGACCTTTTTCTGCTCGCTCGCCGCCACGCTGTCGAGGAGCGCCGACACGGTGACAATCGGCGCCTCGGCGTTGATCCGCATCGTGTCCGCGACTTCCTCCGGGCTCGCGCGGCCCCGGCTGTTGAGCACGCCGGCGTTGTGCACCAGCACGTCGATGGCGGTCTTGGACAGTTCGTCCGCCAGCCGCGCGATATGGGTGTCGTTGCGCACGTCGAGATGGTGCAGGCGCACGTCGCCCTTGAGTTCGCCCAGTTCGCCGGGCACGTCGGGAGTACGCGTGGTGGCATGCACCCGCCACCCGTCGCCCGCATACTGGCGCACGAACTCGAGCCCGATCCCCCGACTCGCCCCGATGATCGCGGCGGTGGGCACTACAGCCCTACCGTCATGCCCGGACTTGACCCGGGCATCTCGTTCGCACGAACGCCGAGCTGAGATGCCCGGATCAAGTCCGGGCATGACAACTTGTGGAGTTGATTGGTGTTCACCACGGGTGCTCCGTCCCCTTCCACGTCAGGAACTTTCCGCTGTCGTCGGGCGCCAGTCCCGCGATCGTCCGGCGCATGCCGGAAACGCTCTCGTCGACGCTCACCGGCGCGCCGCGCCCGCCCATGTCGGTCGCGACCCAGCCCGGGTGGAACACCACCGCCGTGATCCCCCTGGCGCGCCATTCGGGCTCGGTCTCGCGGAAGCGGTCGTTCAGGGCGCACTTGGACGCGCCGTAGTCGCCCGACGGGGTGCCGCCGCCGTTGCGCGCGCCCATCTGGCTGGTCAGGATCGCGACGGTCCTGCCCTCGCCGCGCTCGACGGCCGGCAGCAGCGCACCCACGACATCAAAGGGCGCATCGGCGTTGATCGCCATCATCTCGTCCCGGCCGACCCCGCGCAGCACGCCCGCGTTGTGGATCAGCAGGTCGATCCCCCGCCCCTCGAACGCGGCCGCCAGGTCGGCGATCTGGTCCGGGTCGCGCACCTCCAGCGGATACAGCGAGACGTTCCCCGCGACATCCCCGAGGTCGCCGGCATCGCCGATGTCGCGGGTGGTGGCGTGCACCTCCCAGCCGTCGGCGGCATAGTCCCGCGCAAACCCGAGGCCGATGCCCCGGCTCGCGCCGATGATCAGGACGCTGGGCATGACAACTCCTCCTGGAGACAAATCCGATCGTCGTTCCCGCGAAGGCGGGAACCCATAAACGCAAGCGGCTGACCGGTCTTGAATCGACGGTTATGGATGCCCGCCTTCGCGGGCATGACGAAGGAATGGTCGGGCAGGCACCTCATCATTCCGTCCCCGCGTGGCGCATCGGATTCGGGCGCCGCGCCGTCACCTCGATCTCGATCTTGATGCGCGGGTCGATCAGCTTCGCGATCAGCGCCGTCGCCGCGGGCGGGTGCGGCCCGAGGTGCTGCCTGAAGACCGGCGTGAGAGCCTCGTAGTCGTCGGCGTCGGCGATGTAGTAGGTCACGCGCACCAGATCGGCGAATGACACCCGCGCCGCCGCCAGCGCGCGGGCGATGTTGGCAAACGCCTGCTGCGCCTGCTCGGCCGGGTCGTCGGAGATGGTCATGGTCTCGTAGTCGAACCCGGTCGTGCCCGAGACATGGACATAGTGGTCGTCAACCACGGCCCGCGAATAGCCGACCGCCTTCTCGAACCCGGAATTGCTGGAAATGCGGCGCACGGTTCCCCCCGGTGCGGCCCTGCCCGGAAGCTAGGCCGTTTCCTCGAACAGTTCGCGGCCGATGAGCATCCGGCGGATCTCGCTGGTGCCCGCGCCGATCTCGTAGAGCTTGGCGTCGCGCAGCAGGCGGCCGGTCGGGTACTCGTTGATGTAGCCGTTGCCGCCCAGCGTCTGGATCGCCTCAAGCGCCATCCAGGTCGCCTTCTCCGCGGCATACAGGATCGCGCCGGCGGCGTCCTTGCGGGTGGTCTCGCCCCGGTCGCAGGCCTGGGCCACCGCGTACACATAGGCCTTGCAGGCGTTCATGGTGACGTACATGTCCGCGATCTTGCCCTGCATGAGCTGGAAGGTGCCGATGGGCTTGCCGAACTGCTCGCGCTCGTGGACGTAGGGGACGACGATGTCCATGCAGGCCTGCATGATGCCGAGCGGCCCGGCGGCCAGCACCGCGCGCTCGTAGTCGAGGCCGGACATCAGCACGTTCACGCCCTTTCCGACCTCACCCAGCACGTTCTCCTCGGGCACCTCGCAGTCCTCGAACACCAGCTCGCAGGTATCCGAGCCGCGCATGCCGAGCTTGTCCAGCTTCTGGGCCTGGCTGAAGCCCTTGAAGCCGCGCTCGACGATGAAGGCCGTCATGCCGCGCGGGCCGGCTTCGGGGTCGGTCTTGGCGTAGATCACATAGGTCTCCGACAGGGGGCCGTTGGTGATCCACATCTTGTTGCCGTTGAGGATGTAGCGGTCGCCCTTCTTCTCGGCGCGGGTGCGCATGCCGACCACGTCGGAGCCCGCGCCCGGCTCGCTCATGGCCAGCGCGCCGACATGCTCGCCGGAAACCAGCTTCGGCAGGTAGCGCTGCTTCTGCTCCTCGGTGCCGTTGCGGCGGATCTGGTTGACGCAGAGGTTCGAGTGCGCGCCGTAGGACAGGCCCACCGACGCGGACGCACGGCTGACCTCCTCCATCGCGACGCAGTGCTCCAGGTAGCCGAGCCCCGAGCCGCCGTATTCCTCCTCGACCGTGATGCCGTGCAGGCCGAGTTCGCCCATCGCCGGCCACAGGTCGATGGGAAACTCGTTCTTCGCGTCGATCTCCTCGGCGCGCGGCGCGATCCTGTCGGACGCAAAGCTGCGCACGGAATCGCGCAGCATGTCGGCGGTGTCGCCGAGATCAAAGTTCAGGCTGGGATATTCGTTGGGGATCATGTTCTTCTCGTCTCTCTCCGATCCTCATGCCGGGCTAGTCGAAGCATGAGGCTTGTCCGGCCCCATCCTTCGTCAGGTTCAGGATGAGGCCAATGATTTGGTCAGCCCGACCGACGTTTCTCGTTCTCCGGCAGCACCATGATCGTCTGCAGGACCGTCGCACACAAGGTTTGCACGCCGCCGGTCTCGGCGAAGACATCGGCACCCGTCACGATGAGGGTGCGGCCCGCTCGCTTGACCGTGCCGCGCGCGACCAGCCGGTCGCCGTCGCCGGGCGCGGTCATGTTGATCTTGTACTCGACGCTGACGACGTCGCTCCCGGGCGGGGCCAGGGTGAACGCCGCGTAGCCGGCCGCTCTGTCGGCGATCGCGCCCATCACGCCGCCATGGAAATGGCCGTGCTGCTGGGTGAGGTTTTCTTCGAACGGCACCTGCAGCTCGACGAAGCCCGGCGCGATATCCGCGATCTCGACGCCCAGGTGCCGCATCAGGCCCTGGCGCGCGAAGCTGTCGCGCGTGGCCGCCTCGAAGTCGGGGTTGCGGGGCTCGAAGGCGCAGTCCGGCATCAGTCGGCGGCCTCGCGCGCGTCCGCTTCCAGCTCCGCGAGGCGTTCGCGGCAGCGTTCGGCGTAGCGGTCCATGTTGGCGATGGAGGTCTCGAGGTCGCGGCGCTTGTCCTCCAGCACCGCGCGCTTCTCGTCGAGCTTGCCGATCATGGTGCGCAGCTGGCCGGCCTCGCCCTGGGGCGCGGCGTAGAGATCGATGATCTCCTTCGCCTCGGCCAGCGAGAAACCCAGCCGCTTGCCGCGCAGCACCAGCGCGAGCCGCGTGCGGTCGCGCGCCGAATAGATGCGGCGCTGGCCGTCGCGCGCGGGCGACAGCAGCCCCTCATCCTCATAGTGGCGGATCGTGCGCGGCGTCACGCCGAACTCGCGCGCCAGGTCGGATATGGAGTAGGTGCGTTCCATCAGCTCAAGTTTACGTTAACGTAAACGTCAAATGCAACCGGCGAATACGCCCCCGGAAACGACCTCCCGAACCTCGTGCGGATTACCCGTGTTCGCGCAGCAGCCGCGCCTTCTGGCGCTCCCAGTCACGCTTCTTCTCGGTCTGGCGCTTGTCGTACTTGCGCTTGCCCGACGCGATGCCGAGGTCGACCTTGGCAATGCCGCGCTCGTTGAAATAGATCGACAGCGGGACCAGCGTGACGCCTTCCCTCTGGATCGCGCCCAGCAGCCGGTCCATCTCGCGCGCATGCACCAGCAGCTTGCGGGGCCGCCGCTCCTCATGGCCGAAGTTGCGCGCCGGGGCGTATTCCGGGATGTGGCAGTTGAACATCCAGAGCTCGCCGTTGCGCTCGCCCGCCCAGGCGTCGACGAGGCTGCCCTTGCCCTCGCGGAGCGACTTCACCTCCGAGCCCTGCAGCACGATGCCGGCCTCGAGATTGTCCTCGATGGTGTAGTCGTGGCGCGCCTTGCGGTTCTGGGCCGCGATCTGGCCGGGCGCGCCCTTCTTCTTTTTCGCCATGACGATCCGGCGGCCGGGCCCGCTAGTTGAGCAGGCCCGCGGCCGTCATCGCGTCGCGGACGAGTGCCTGGGTGTTCTCGTTCGCCGGCGTGAGCGGCAGGCGGACGTCCATCTCGCACTTGCCCAGGACCGAGGCCGCGTACTTCACAGGCACCGGGTTGGGCTCCACGAACAGCGCGTCGTGCAGCGGGAACAGCCGCGCGTTGATCGCCATCGCCTCGCGCTGGTTGTCCGCGGCCCAGGCGTCGTGCATCTGGGCGCAGGCGCGCGGCGCGACGTTCGACGTCACCGAGATGCAGCCGTCGCCGCCGTTGGCCATGAAGGACATCACCGTCGCGTCCTCACCCGACAGCATGCAGAAGTCCTCGCCGATCTCGCGGCGCATGGACAGCGGCCGGGTCAGGTCCGCGGTCGCGTCCTTCACCCCGACGATGGTGTCGAAATCCTTCGCCAGCCGCGCCATCGTGGCGACCGACATGTCGATCACCGAGCGCGGCGGGATGTTGTAGATGATGACCGGCAGGTCGACGGCCTCGGCCACCGCCTTGTAGTGGGCGTAGAGGCCGTCCTGGTTCGGCTTGTTGTAGTAGGGCGTCACGATCAGCGCCGCGTCCGCCCCGGCCGTCTTGGCGTGCTTCGTGAGGTGGATGCACTCCTCGGTCGAGTTCGACCCCGTGCCCGCGATGACCGGTACCGCGCCGGCCGCCGCCTCGATGCAGAGTTCGACCACCCTTTCATGCTCCTCGTGGCTGAGCGTCGGGGATTCCCCGGTCGTGCCGACGGGGATCAGGCCGTCGGTACCCTCTTCGATCTGCCACTCGACAAGGCCTTGAAAGGCCTTCTCATCAAGCTTTCCGTCCCGGAACGGGGTGATCAGGGCTGTCAGCGATCCCTTGAACATGCGAGCCTCCTGCCTGCGAGCGCAGGCGATGCATTTCGCGCGGACGATACCGGCTTGCCTGCCCGCGAACAAGGCGGATACAGGCTATCTCCCAGATTCTGCTGGACATTCCGGCACCCCCTCCTAAGTGGGGCACGATGAGGCGAACCGTGGGGAAACGTCACCATTTCACGTTGGTTCCGGCCCTTCTGTCGGCCGGAGCGTTTTTTCTGTTCGCTTCCGCCGCCGCCGCGGACCGCGACGGGCCGGAGCAGGCGTTCGTGCAGGCTGTCGAGGCCGGGAAACACGATTCCCTGGCACAGCTCTCCACGCGGATCGACGACCCGCTCATGCAGACCTATGCGCTGTGGTGGCGCTTGCAGCGCGAGGAGACCGGCGCGAGCTTTGCGGAGATCGCGGCGTTCCTCGACGAACATCCCGGCTGGCCGCGCAGCAACAAGTTGCGGCGCAACGCCGAGCGCGCGATCGATCACACCTCCGATGCGAGCGATGTTGTCGAATTCTTTGCGACCCGTCCGCCGCTGAGCGGCTCGGGCGCCATCGCGCACCTCGATGCACTCAAAAAACTCGGCCGGACGGACGCCATCCCGCACCTCGCGCAGGCCTACTGGGTGAACCTGAACTTCAACCCCGGTGACGAGCATCTTTTCCTGCAGCATCACGGGCGCCAGCTCGACGAGCGGACCCACATCGAGCGGCTCGACCGGCTGATCTGGGACCGTGTCTACAAATCCGCCGAGCGGATGATCAAGCGTGTCGATGCCGGCGAAGCGGCAAAGGCGAAGGCACGAATCGCGCTGGCGAAACGCGCAAACGGGGTGGATTCCGCAATCGCGCGGGTCCCGGCCGGCCTGCGGGACGACCCAGAGCTCGCCTACGAGCGTCTCCAATGGCGCCGCGCGAAAGACCGCGACGCCGCCGCAGCGGAAATCCTCGAGACCTATCCCGGCAGCGAGCGGCCGCGCCCGGGCCTGTGGGCAAAAGAGGCCCGGATTCTGGCGCGCCGCGCCATCGACGACGGCCACTACAGCGAGGCGGCCCGGCTGGCGGCCGATCACGGGCTTCTCCAGGGCGGGGCGTTCGCGGAGTCCGAGTTCCTGGCGGGCTGGGTCCGGCTCGCCTTCCTCGAAGAGCCGAACGCCGCCGAAGCCCATTTCGATCGGCTGTACGGCGGGGTCAAATACCCGATCAGCCGCGCGCGCGCAGCATACTGGAAGGCGCGCGCCGCCGAGGCCCGGGGCAACGACCTGCTTGCACGCGAATGGTACG
>JAEPNS010000038.1:14951-15187 GCA_017643325.1 Alphaproteobacteria bacterium
GGAGGCGCGCGCGCGTTTTCTGGACAGTGAGGTCGTCCAGGTCGTCCACCGGCTGCGCGATCTCGGCGCGGCGCGTGCGCTGCGCGTCTTCTTCTTCAATATGGTCGACCAGGCCAAAACCGCCGAAGAGCAGATCCTCGTGGCGCAGTTTGCCTACGAACTCGGTCGCCTGAACGCGTCGATCCGCGCGGCGAAGCGCGCGCACCAGCGCAACAACGTCATCACACCCTACGGCT
>JAEPNS010000390.1 GCA_017643325.1 Alphaproteobacteria bacterium
GTGCCGATGACGTAGGTCACGGTCGAGACGCCAAGAAACGCGGGCACCAGGTTCACGAGCCAGAACGGGAACAGCGGGATCAGGCGCAGGAAAAGCAGGTAGCTGAGCGCGTTCTCGCGGAAGCCCTCTTCCATCTTCGCGACGAACGGCCCCGCCTTGGCCCGCAGGACGTCGCCGACCGCGGTGCGCGCGATCAGGAACAGGGCCGTGGCGCCGATGGTCGCACCGACCACGACGATCAGGCCGCCGCCGACGGTCCCGAAAAGGAAGCCGGCCGTGAGCGTCATGATCGCCCCGCCCGGCAGCGAGAAGGCCACGACGACGGCGTACAGGACGCCGAAGCCGACCACGGCCAGGATGCCGTTGTCGGCCACGAAAGCCTGCAGCGTCTCGCGGTGCTCCTTGAGCGCCTCGAGGGTCACATAGGTGTCGAGGTCGAGGGCGAAGAAGGCGACGAGTCCCGCCACAAGGACGGCCAGTGGCGCCAGGCGTTTCGCCAGGGCGGGTTTGGACGGGGAGGCCGGGACCTCGGCCGGGTCGGGAATGCTCATCGTGTTGTGCCCATCGTTGTTGTTGCGATGCAAGTTGGTGCAGTCCTGCACACGGACCACTCACCTATGCGTGAGGATTATGTCCCGGTGAACACCGCCGGGGCGCGTTGACTTCCATGGCATGGTTCCGTATACAGCGCGCCGAATTGAAAAGCCTTTGAAGGCAATGGAGAATTCGCGTGAAGCGGACCTTTCAACCCAGCAACCTGGTGCGCAAGCGCCGCCACGGTTTTCGCTCCCGCATGAAGACGGTGGGCGGACGCCGCGTTCTGGCACGCCGGCGTGCGCGCGGGCGCAAGAAGCTCAGCGCCTGAACCACGATGCGCGCGGCCGCGTGGCCGCACGCTCACGACCACCGGGATCATCAGGGCCATGGCAGGAACGGCGGTGGAAACGACGCCGAAGGCGGAACAGTGCGATGTTTCGCCCGTGACGCGTCTGCCCCGACGTGCCGATTTCCTGCGGGTGGCGGCCGAACGGCGACGCTGGGCCGCGCCCGGGCTCGTCCTGCAGGTCGCGCCGCGCCCCGAACCGGAGTCCGGTGCCGAAACCGGCGTGCGCGTGGGCTTCACGGCCACGAAGAAGATCGGCAATGCGGTCACGCGCAACAGGGCCCGCCGCCGGCTGCGCGCGGCAGTGCGCGAGATCATCCCCCGGGCGGCGCGCCCGGACTGCGATTACGTCGTGATCGCGCGCGGCGCCACCGGCACGCGGGCCTACCCGAAGCTGCTGGCCGACCTGAGGATCGCGCTGGAGAAGTGCGACGCCCTTCGCCCATGCGCCGCCGGAGAGGCCCCATGACGCCCGTCACGCGCGCGCTCGTTCTGGTCCTGCGGCTGCCGATCCTGTTATGGCAATGGGTCATCTCGCCGGTGCTCGGCCCGAACTGCCGCTACATGCCGAGCTGCTCACACTACGCCTCCGAGGCGCTCGAAGTTCACGGCCCGGTCCGCGGCGGATGGCTGGCGGTCCGGCGGATCCTTTCCTGCAACCCCTGGGGCGGGTCGGGCCATGACCCGGTTCCGCCGGCCTGCGACCATCGGCACAATGGCCGCACCGCACTTCGCAAGGGACACTGACACGCGATGGACCAGAAGAACCTCATCCTCGCCATTGCGCTGTCGCTGGCCATCCTGCTGGGGTGGCAGATGCTGGTGGAGCAACCCCAGCGCGAAGCGCAGCTGGCCGAGGAGCAGCGCCAGGCCGAGCTCGCGGGCCGCAATCCCGAGTCCATCGGCGTGCCGGAACTCCCGTCGGCCGAGAACGACGGCGCCGCGCGGGCGCTGGCGGCGGCCGGACCCCGGGACCGGACCGAGGTGATCGCGGAGACCGAACGAGTCCGGATCGAGACGCCGTCCTATACCGGCTCGATCAACCTGACCGGCGGACGCTTCGACGACCTGGTCCTGCGCAACTACCGCCAGACGGTGGAGCCCGACAGCGCCAACATCACGTTGCTGTCGCCGCGCGGGTCGAACAACCCCTATTTCGCCGAGTTCGGCTGGCTGACGGGCAACGGCACCGTGACCGGCGGCGGACGGACCCAGTGGACCGCGGACAAGACCACGCTTACCCAGGATTCGCCGGTCGTGCTGACCGCACGCACCTCCGACGGCCTGTTGCTGACGCGCACGATCGCCGTCGACGAGCGCTACATGTTCACGGTGACCGACCGGGTGGAAAACACCGGCGGCGCACCCGTCAATGTCAGCCCCTTCGGCCGCGTCACGCGGGTGAACGAGCCCGACACCCTCGGCTTCTTCATCCTTCACGAGGGTCCGATCGGCGTGCTCGACGGGACCCTGCACGAGATCGACTACGACGACCTCGAGGATGACCCGAGCCGGCCCGAGACCTTCCAGTCCACCGGCGGCTGGCTCGGGTTCACGGATATCTACTGGCTGACCGCCCTGGTGCCGGGCAATGACGAAACCGTCGACGCGCGTTTCCTGTTCGACACGACGCCGGCCGGCGCCAAGCTCTACCAGGCCGACTTCCGCAGCGCCGCGACGTCGCTGGCACCCGGCGAGAGCGTCGAGAACACCCAGCGCCTGTTTGCCGGCGCGAAGGTGTTCAACGTCCTGAAGAACTACGAAGTGGAATACGAGATCGAGCGCTTCGAGATGGCGATCGACTTCGGCTGGTTCTTCTTCCTGACCAAGCCCCTGCTTGACGTCATCATCTTCTTCGCCGATTTCCTGGGCAATTTCGGCCTTTCGATTCTGCTGGTGA
>JAEPNS010000391.1 GCA_017643325.1 Alphaproteobacteria bacterium
CGCCCTCACCGAGGAGGACGAGGCGACCTCCTACAACAACTTCTACGAATTCGGTTCCCACAAGCAGATCGCCCGGGCGGCTCAGAAGCTCGAGATCCGGCCCTGGAACATCAAGATTGACGGCATGGTCGAGAAGGAGTTCGAGATCGGTTTCGACGACCTTCTCAAGCAGGTCCAGCTGGAGGAGCGTGTCTATCGCCACCGCTGCGTCGAGGCGTGGGCGATGACCGTGCCCTGGTCCGGCTTCCAGATGAGCGAGCTCGTCAAGCTGGCCAATCCAACGTCCGGCGCCAGGTACATCCAGATGGCGACCATCGCCGAGAGCAAGGCCCAGATGCCCGGGCTGCGGCAGTTCTGGTATCCGTGGCCCTACACGGAGGGGCTGACGATGGAAGAGGCGAACAACGAACTCGCCTTCATCGCGACCGGTCTCTACGGCAAGCCGATGCCCAAGCAGAACGGCGCACCGCTGCGCCTCGCGGCCCCGTGGAAGTACGGCTTCAAGTCGATCAAGTCGATCATCCAGTTCACTTTCACAGACGAGCGGCCGAAGACTTTCTGGGAGGGCCTGCAGCCGTCAGAGTACGGATTCTGGGCGAATGTGAACCCGGAGGTGCCCCATCCACGCTGGAGCCAGGCATCGGAATGGCTGCTTGGCGGCTCGCAGAACGAGCGTGTCCCGACGAGGCTCTACAATGGTTACGCGGAATTCGTCGCGGGCCTGTACCCGGCCGACGCCGGTGAAGTCTATTTCCGTTAGACGCCTGCGGTGACGGTCGAACTCCAGTCCGAGTTGACCTGTCCCGAATGCGGGCACCGCAGAACGGAAACGATGCCCGAAGATGCCTGCCTGTTTTTCCATGATTGCCCGGGATGCGGCGTGGTCCTGAGGCCGCGGCCGGGCGACTGCTGCGTGTTCTGTTCTTACGGCACCGTGCCGTGCCCGCCGGTCCAGAAATCCCGGCAAGAGCAAATCCACAAATAAAAGCCGGGTCCCGAAGGACCCGGCAGGTGAACAGGGAGGCTTGCGTCTTGGGAGACGCCGAGGCCGTGTTCGGCGGCCTCTACCCGTCCGGGGCATGGGAGGGTGCCCGGGACGGCGCGGTGCACGTAACACCGTGGATGACCCATAAATAGTGTGTGCCAGGGGCGACGAGGAGGCTGCTTAATCGTTAACCAGACATGCAGAAAATGCATGACCTGTCATGGATCTGACGCAAACGCTGCATTTCAAACGCCGTTCAGAACCGGGTCTCAGACACCTTGCGCAGCAGGAAATCCCGGAAAACCTCAATGCGCTGGGAATTGCGCAACTCTTCCGGGTACACAAAAAATGCATCGTTGCCGGGCCCTTCCAGCTCGGGCAGGACGCGCACGAGATTGCGCGCCTCGCGGGCGAGGAAATCCGGCAGGCCTGCCATGCCCACGCCGGCCTCGACGGCGCGGAAAACGCCATAAAGGTTGTTGAGCGTGAGCACCTTGTGCGGCTCCTCGTTTGTCGCGTCGCGAATTGCGCCGAGGAGCCAATTCAGGTTGGGCGCCGCCATCGCGTGGTCCTCGTCGTAGGCGATGATGTTGTGGTTCACGAGGTCGCGCACCTTGTCGGGCATGCCCTTGCTTTTCAGGTACTCCGGCGATGCGAAGACGTGCGTGTGCACTCGCGTCAGACGACGCTGGATCAGGTCGCCCTGGGTCGGGGGTGTGAGCCGGATCGCGCAGTCGGCCTCGCGCATCGATACGTCGAGTTCCTGATCGGTGGTGATCAGCGTCACCTCGATGTCGGGATACAGCTCGATGAACTCGCGAATGCGCGGGGTCAGCCAGAGAGAACCCAGCCCGACCGTGGTTGCGATCTTCAGCGGCCCCTGCGGCCGTTCGTGGGAATCGCTCAGCCGCGCCTCGACCATGGTGAGCTTTGCGAAAACGTCGTGGACGGTCCGGTAGAGCAGTTCACCCTGTTCGGTCAGGATCAGGCCGCGTGCGTGGCGGTGAAACAGCCGGACGTTCAGGCTGTCCTCCAGCGAGCTGATCTGCCGGCTCACGGCCGACTGGCTAAGGTGCAGCGTCTCGCCCGCATGGGTGAAACTGCCCGCCTCGGCGACAGCGTGAAAAATCCTGAGCTTGTCCCAGTCCATGGCCATGCGGCCGCGTCCCCCCTCTATGATCCGGTGCGGTTGTCCGCGCTCTGTATTATTCCGCCGCCGCGCGGGTTTCCTCGTCCTCGCGCTCGGCGATGAATTTTTCGGCTTCCAGCGCGGCCATGCAACCCATACCCGCGGCGGTCACGGCCTGCCGGTAGACCTTGTCTTTCACATCGCCCGCCGCGAAAACGCCGGGAATGTTCGTCGCCGTGCTGTCCGGCGCGGTGATGAGATAACCCTCGTCGTCCATGTCCAGAACGTCTGTGAAGACCTTCGTGTTCGGGTCATGTCCGATCGCGATGAACACACCGTCCACGTTCAGCTCGTCGCCCTCGTCGGTCTTGATGTTCTTGAGTCTTGCACCGGTGACGCCCGGCGGGTCTTCGGTCCCGATCACCTCGTCGAGCACGGTGTCCCACTTGATCTCGATCTTCTCGTTGCGGAACAGACGGTCCTGCATGATCTTCTCCGCGCGCAGTTCGTCGCGGCGGTGGATCAGGGTCACCTTCGACGCAAAATTGGTGAGGTAGAGCGCTTCCTCGACCGCCGTGTTGCCGCCGCCGACCACGGCCACCGGCTTGTCTCGGTAGAAGAACCCGTCACAGGTCGCGCAGGCTGACACGCCGAAACCGGAGAATTT
>JAEPNS010000392.1 GCA_017643325.1 Alphaproteobacteria bacterium
GCCCTGGCGAGCGCCTGCGTTAATGGACCCCTGCTTTCGCAGGGGTGACGAACGGAGGAAACGCGAGGAGCAGGGCTTCCCCCGGGATGGATGACATCGACCGGATTCGCCCCGCCGCCGCCGCTTTGCTATAACCCCGGCAACGTTCACCCACCCGGACGAAGGAGACGAAAACCATGAGCGAGAAGACCTGGAACATCTACCTCTCGGGCGAGATTCACTCCGACTGGCGCGAGCAGATCCAGCAGGGCTGCAAGGATGCCGGCCTGCCGGTCGCGTTCTCCGCGCCGATCACGGAACATGACGATTCCGACGACTGCGGCGTCGCCGTGTTCGGTTCGGAGCCCGACAAGTTCTGGCACGACCACAAGGGCGCGCTGCTGAACTCGGTGCGCACCTCGACGCTGATCGAGCAGGCCGACGTGGTCGTCGTGCGCTTCGGCGAGAAGTACAAGCAGTGGAACGCCGCGTTCGACGCCGGCTACGCCGCCGCGCTGGGCAAGGCGATCATCACGCTGCACCCGGAAGAGCACGACCACGCGCTGAAGGAAGTCGACAGCGCCGCCAAGGGCGTTGCCCGCGAGCCGTACCAGGTGGTGCAGGCGCTCGCCTACGCCATCAAGGGCGCGATGCCGGACCAGTGGTACAAGGCCGAAGCGGCTGAGTAAGCCCAGGCCTCAGTGCTGACAGGCGAAGCCGCGTCGCCTCCGGGCGGCGCGGTTTTTCTATTCCGCCGCCTTCTGCATCGCGTAGCCCAGCGCCTGGTCGAGGTCGGCGAGGATGTCGTCGATGGTCTCCAGGCCGACGGAGATGCGGATCACGTCCGGGCCGGCGCCGGAGGCGACCTGCTGCTCCTCGGTGAGCTGGCGGTGGGTGGTCGAGGCCGGGTGGATGATCAAGGACCGCGTGTCGCCGAGGTTGGCGAGGTGCGACAGCAGTTCGACGCTCTCCACCACCTTCACGCCTGCCTCGTAGCCGCCCTTCACGCCGAAGGTGAAGACCGAGCCGGGGCCCCTGGGCAGGTATTTCTTCGCCAGCTCGTGATACGGGCTCGACTTCAGCCCGGCGTAGCTCACCCACGCGACGGCCGGGTGGCCCTCGAGGAATTCCGCGACCGCCTGCGCGTTCTGCAGGTGCCGGTCCATGCGCACGGGCAGGCTCTCGATCCCGGTCAGGATGTTGAAGGCGTTCTGGGGCGCGAGCGCCGGACCGAGGTCGCGCAGCGCCACGGCCTTGGCCTTGGTCGAAAAACCGAAGTCGCCGAAGGTCTCGTAGAAGGTCAGCCCGTGATAGGCCGGGTCGGGCTGGGTGAGGGCGGGGAACTTGTCATTTTGGGCCCAGTCGAACTTTCCGGACTCGACGACAACGCCACCCATCGACGTGCCGTGGCCGCCGAGGAACTTGGTCATCGAGTGGATCGACAGGTCCGCGCCCCAGTCGAACGGGCGGCACAGGTAGGGCGTCGCCATGGTGTTGTCGACGATCAGCGGGATGCCGGCCTCGTTCGCGACCTCCGCGATCGGCTCCAGGTCGACGATGATCCCGCCGGGGTTGGCGAGCACCTCGAGGAAGATCGCCTTGGTCCGCTCGTCGATGGCGGCGCGGAAGTTCTCCGGGTCGCCGGGGTCGACGAAATTGCAGTGCCAGTCGAACTTCTTGAAGGTGTGGCTGAACTGCGTGATCGAGCCGCCGTAGAGGTTGCGCGAGGCGACGAAGTTGTCGCCCGGGTCCATCAGCACGAACATCGCCAGCATCTGGGCGGCGTGGCCGCTGGAACAGGCGACCGCGCCGCGGCCGTTCTCCAGCGCCGCGACCTTTTCCTCCAATGCCGAGACCGTCGGGTTGGTCAGGCGCGTGTAGATGTAGCCGAAGGTCTGCAGGTTGAAGAGCGAGGCCGCGTGGTCGGCATCGTCGAAGACGTAGGCCGTCGTCTGGTAGATCGGCACGTTGCGCGCGCCGGTCTTCTCGTCGGGCGAGGCCCCGGCGTGGATCGCCAGCGTCTCGAACCCCGGCGGGCGGTGGTCGCGGTTGTCGTTGGTCATGTCCCGATCCTTGTGAAACCCTCGGTCGTCGCCCCTGCGAAAGCAGGGGCCCATTGACTCAGGCGGTTGGCCAGCTCGGCGTCGGCGTTAATGGACCCCTGCTTTCGCAGGGGTGACGAGTGGTGTTGTGTCGGTTGCCGGTCACGCCCGGATCTGCCGGGAGCGGCGGGACGTGATCACGCCGGTGTTGATGCCGCTCCAGCCGAGCTCTCCGGACAGGCGGCCGAACTCGATCTTCGGGCAGCGGTCCATGATGACGGTGAGTCCGGCGTCCTCGGCCTTCTTCGCGGCCTCGTCGTGGCGCACGGTGAGCTGCATCCACACCGTCTTCGCGCCGATCTCGATGGCCTCGTCGACGATGGGCGGGACGCGCTCGGAGCGCTGGAAGATGTCGACCATGTCCACGGGGACGTCGATGTCCCTGAGGCTCGCGACGACCGTCTCGCCGAGCAGCGTCTCGCCCTCGGCGCGGGGGTTCACGGGGATCACCCGGTAACCCTTGTCCTGCAGGTACTTCATCGCGAAGTAGCTCGGCCGGTTCCAGTTGGTGCTGGCGCCGACCATGGCGATGGTGTCGGTGTCGCGCAGCACGCGGCGGATCAGCCAGTCCGGGTAGTAGAGATCGCTCATCGTGAAACCTCAGGCGGCGGCGCGCAGGCGCGGCAGTTCGATGGCGGGGCAGCGGTCCATGATGACGGTGGCCCCGGCGGCCTCGGCCTTCGCCGCGGCC
>JAEPNS010000393.1 GCA_017643325.1 Alphaproteobacteria bacterium
GTCCTCCGCGAAGGGCCCGACCGCCGTGCGGCGCAGGTCCGAGAGGTGGCCGCAGGTGCCCAGCGCGGCGGCGAGGTCGCGCGCCAGCGCGCGCATGTAGGCGCCCTTGCCCGAGGTCACCGCGAAGCGCGCGCGACCCTCGTCGAGGATCTCCAGCAGCTCGAACGCGAAGATATCGACCGTGCGCGCCTCCAGCTCGAAGTCCTCGCCGGCGCGGGCCTTCTTGTAGGCGCGCTCGCCGTCGACCTTGATCGCCGAGAACGCCGGCGGGACCTGCTCGACCGGCCCGACGAAGCCCGGCAGGGCGGCGCGGATCGCCGCCTCGTCGGGGCGCACATCGCTGGTTTCGACGGTCTCGCCCTCGGCGTCGTCCGTCGTCGTGCGTACGCCCCAGTGGACGGTGAACGCGTACTTCTTGCTGCTGTCGGTCACGTACGGCATGGTCTTGGTCGCCTCGCCCAGCGCAATCGGCAGGATTCCGGTGGCCGAGGGGTCCAGCGTGCCGGCATGGCCGAGCTTCGCGGCCCCAGTGGCGCGACGTACGGCGTTGACGCAGTCCGACGAGGTCATCCCCGCCGGCTTGTCGAGATTGATCCAGCCGTTGATCGGCAGTCCCTTGCGGCGGCGGCCCATCAGCTGTCCCTGTCCACTGTCTCGGGGGCCACTGTCTCGGGGTCCGCTTTATCGGGGCCTTCGCCTTCGTCCGGCGCGGCCAGATCCCGCGCCACCGCCTCGCTGTGCAGCAGGGCGTCGATGCGCGAGGCCTCGTCGAAGCTCTCGTCGCGCACGAAGGCCAGCCGGGGCATGTGGCGCAGGCGCACGGTCTCGGCGAGCTGGCCGCGAAGGAAGGCCGATGCGCGGTTGAGCGCCTCGACAATGGGTTCGGCCTCGCCGCCCAGCGGCATTACGAACACGGTCGCGTTGCGCAGGTCGGGGCTCACCCGGGCCTCGGTGATGGTCACCGAGGCGTCGGCCAGCACCGGGTCGCGGAACGGCGCGCGGCGCACGATCTCGGACAGGGCGTGGCGGATTTCCTCCCCCACGCGCAACTGGCGCTGGCTCGGCGCCTTCGCGCCGCGGCTGTTGCTGTTGTTGCGTCTTGCCATATTCCTTCGGGCGGATTGTCCTCGCACTTCGTCCCTCGACAAGCTCGGGATGAGGAAGCTCAAGGACAATCCTCATTCCTCATCCTGAGCCTGACGAAGGATGAGGTTGCCGAGGCTGTTTTCCTAGGCGTCGAGCTTGCGCGCGACCTCCTGGACCTCGAAGCATTCGATGATGTCGCCGACCTGGATGTCGTTGTAGTTCTCCAGCGCGATACCGCATTCGTAGCCGCTCTGGACCTCGCGGACATCGTCCTTGAAGCGCCGCAGCGTGCCGAGATCGCCGGTGTGCACGACGACGCTGTCGCGCATCAGGCGGACCTTCGAATCGCGGCGGATCAGGCCGTCGGTGACCATGCAGCCGGCGACCTTGCCGACCCGCGAGACCGAGAAGACCTCCCGGATCTCGGCCGAGCCGAGCAGGTTCTCCTCGATGTTCGGGGACAGCTCGCCCTCGAGCATCGCGCGCACGTCGTCGACCACGTCGTAGATCACGTTGTAGTAGCGGATCTCGACCTGGTCGCGCTTGGCCTGGTCGCGGGCCTGCGGGATCGCGCGCACGTTGAAGCCGATCACGAGGCCGTTGTTCACGGTCGCCAGCGAGACGTCGGACTCGGTGATGCCGCCGACGGCGGAGTGCAGCACCTGCACCTTCACCTCGTCGGTGGACATGTTCTCCAGCGCGCCGACGATGGCCTCGACCGAGCCCTGCACGTCGCCCTTGACGACGACCGGGACCTGGGCCGCCTCGCCCGCCTTGATCTGCTGGAACATCTCGTCCAGCGAGCCGCGCGCCCCGGCGGCCGCCCGCTGGTCGCGGATGACGCCCTGGCGGTACTCGACGATCTCGCGCGCCCGGGCCTCGCTCTCGACGACCGCAAAGTCGTCGCCGGCCTGGGGCGTGCCGTTGAGGCCGAGCACCTCGACCGGCTGGGACGGGCCGCCCTCCTCGACATTCTCGCCGTTCTCATCGACCAGCGCGCGCACCCGGCCCCACTCGGCGCCGGCCACGAAGATGTCGCCGACCTTGAGCGTACCGCCCTGGATCAGGACCGTCGCGACGGCGCCGCGGCCAGCCTCGAGCTGGGCCTCGATCACCGCGCCGAAGGCGGCGCGGTCCGGGTTGGCGGTCAGCTCGAGCAGCTCGGCCTGCAGGACGATCGCCTCGGTGAGCGTGTCGAGGCCTTCCTTCTTCAGCGCGGAGACCTCGATCACCTGCACGTCGCCACCCATCTCCTCGGGCACGAGTTCGTGGGACAGCAGCTCGTTCTTGACCCGCGTCGGGTCGGCGCCGGGGACGTCCATCTTGTTGACCGCGACGATGATCGGCACCTCGGCCGCCTTGGCATGGTTGATCGCCTCGACCGTCTGCGGCTGGACGCCGTCGTCGGCCGCGACCACCAGGATCACGATGTCGGTCACGTTGGCGCCGCGCTGGCGCATCGACGTGAAGGCCGCGTGGCCCGGCGTGTCGATGAAGCTGATCCTGTCGCCGGATTCGAGCTCCACCTGGTAAGCGCCGATATGCTGGGTGATGCCGCCGGCCTCGCCGCGCACCACGTCGGTGGAGCGCAGCGCGTCGAGCAGCGACGTCTTGCCGTGGTCGACATGGCCCATGACCGTGACCACC
>JAEPNS010000394.1 GCA_017643325.1 Alphaproteobacteria bacterium
GGAACCTTCCCACCATCGCCGAGAACGAAGACCTCTGGGTGTCGCAGCGGATCACCCGCGGCATCGTCGACCCGAACGAGCGTTCGGCCTGGCCTGACTATGTCGGCCCGACGGTGATCGTCGAGAGCCTGCCCTTGCCGCTCTCGACCCGCGCCAAGCTCTACCGCGACGGAATCGACATGATCGTCTCGTCGGTCCGCCGGACGGCGCCGGACATGCTCAGTCCCCGCGCCAAGACCCACAATTACCTCAACCTGATCATGGCGGACGAGGAGGTCTCGGCGCAGAACCCCGAAGCCTATGCGCTGATGCTCGATCACAACGGCAACGTGGCCGAGGGACGGGGCAGCAACGTTTTCTTCGTGTCGGAGGGGCGGCTCTACACGCCACAGGAACGCTATGTGCTGCCCGGGATCAGCCGGCAGACGGTGATGGAACTCGCGGAGAAGATCGGTGTTCCCTGTGCCGAGAAGGACTACGACCTGTTCGACGCCTACAACGCCGACGAGGCATTCATCTCGTCGACGAGCTTCTGCATCTGCCCGGCACGGAGCATCAACGGACGCGTCTTCGGCGACGGCAGCATTCCCGGTTCGGTGACCAAGCGTCTGATGGATGCCTATGTCGAGCTTGTCGGGTTCGACTGGGTGGAACAGTACACACGCTACCCGGCAATCGATTCCGAGCGCATGTAGCCCGTCTGGCTGCGGTCGACCTCAAGCATCCTTCGAGACGCTCGCGTTACTCGCTTTTCAGAATGAGGCTGGGGCTGTCGTGCAACCCTCATCCTGGGGAGACCGCGCAGCGGTCCGGTCGTCTCGAAGGGGGCGTGAGTCTGCTCTGCGCAGCCGGTCTGCGACTAAGGCGTGTGCTCTTCGAACCAGCCTTCGAGCGTAGACATCGCTTTCGCCGCTTCCTCGACAAGAAAAAAGTGGCTCGACTTCTCGAACACCTCGAGGCGTGCGTTGGGCAATTTGTCCATCATCCAGTTCTGCGCCGTCATGGAGCAGATCGGGTCAAAGCGCCCGCCCATGACGAGTGTTGGCGTGGCGATCCCGTCGAGCCGGTCCAGGACATCATGCTCAAGGCAGGCTGTCGCAAGATGGTCGTAGGACGCCATATCCCGGCCCTCGTCGCTCACCAGCGCGGTGACCTTCGCGATCAATTCGGGGTTCTCGTTAAAGAATTGCGGGGCGACGAACAGGAACACGGCGTGAGGCGCCCATTCGGCCCAGTTGCCCCGCCATTCGAGAAGTTGCTGCAGGTTGGAAATAACACGCGCACCTACAGGGTCCAGCCGGGCAAAAGAGGCAGCCATTGCCATCGACTGAAACCGCTCGGGCGCCTTGAGCGCCATGTGCTGTGCCACGGCGCCGCCCATCGATCGGCCCACAACATGCGCCTTGTCTATGCCGAGCTTGTCCATCAACCCGAGAGTTGCGTCCGCGAGGTCCTCGGTCCCGGCCGGTTCGGAAACGAGCGAGCTGTCGCCCGATCCGGGATTGTCGAACGCGATCACCCGATAGCGGTCCTTCCAGGCCGCGACCTGGGGAAGCCACGCCGTGTGGTCGCCCGCGAGACCGTGAATGAGCAGGACCGGGAAGCCGTCTCCATCCTCGATGTAGTTGATGTCGAAGCGGCCGGTATTGACGACGGGCATGGCGGTTCTCCCCGTGGATGTGGTGACGCGGCCGGCTAGCGAATTCGCTCGCCGTCTGCACCGAAGAGGAAGATGGCGTCGTCCGGGAGCCGCAGTGTCACCTTTTCGTGGCGCTTCATGGGCTGCGTGCCCTCGATCACCGCGACGAACGGGCGGTCCTCGTCTGTCTCGAAGTAGAGCAGAGTGTCCTTGCCCAGCGGTTCGACGAGCTCGACCTCCCGGTCGATGGTCGCGCCGCTTCCTTGGCCGCCGACCTGCACATTCTCCGGCCGAATGCCCAGGGTACCCTTGCCCGGGGCGGTGGACGCGTACTTGGCCGGAAGCGGGATGTCGAAGTGGCCGCTCTTGAACTGCAGAGTGTCACCTTCCTTCACGAACTCGCCGTCGATCAGGTTCATCGCCGGGTTCCCGAAAAAGTCCGCGACAAAGTAGGAGACCGGGTCTCCGTAGATCTCAAGCGGTGTGCCCTGCTGCACGATCTCGCCCTGGTTCATCACGATGATCCGGTCGGCCAGAGTCATGGCCTCTTCCTGGTCGTGGGTCACGTAGATGAACGTCTTCTGCAACTCGTCGTGAAGCCGGTCGCACTCGGTGCGCAGCTCGCGGCGGAGCTTGGCGTCGAGCGAAGACAGCGGCTCGTCGAGCAGGAAGTTCGAGGGTTCGGTCACCAGCGTGCGCGCGAGCGCGATTCGCTGGGATTCGCCGCCCGAACACTGGGCCGGCATCTTGCCGAGAAGATGCGTGATACGGACCAGCTCTGAGACCTCCTGGACCCTTTGCTGCTGCTCGGCCTGCGGGACCTTCTGCATGCGCAGGCCGAACGCGATGTTGTCCGCCACCGTCTTGTGCGGGAACAGTGCATGGCTCTGGAACACCATGCCCAGGTCGCGGTCTCCCGGTTCCTTTTCGTTGACGACGTCGCCGTCGATCCGGATTTCGCCGGCCGTCGGGTCCTCGAACCCGGCGATCATGCGAAGAGTCGTCGTCTTGCCGCAGCCGGAGGGGCCGACGAAGACAATGAACTCGCCGTCCTCGATCGTCAGGTCCATCTGTTTTACGGCAACAACATTG
>JAEPNS010000395.1 GCA_017643325.1 Alphaproteobacteria bacterium
TGTCGGACCCGAGGCGCGCATGACCTCCTCGCGGGTCATCGCCATCTTCACCGGCCGGCCGGACTTCTTCGACAGGATCGCGGCCAGCGGCTCCAGGTAGATGATGGTCTTGCCGCCGAAGCCGCCGCCGATCTCCGCCGGGATCGCCCGGATGCTGGACTGGGGGATGCCGGTGAGCAGCGAGGTCATCGCGCGGACCATGAACTGGCCCTGGCTCGACGACCAGATGGTCATCTTGCCGTCCGCCGCCGTCGAGACGAGGCAGGCATGGGGCTCGATATAGCCCTGGTGGACCGGGCGCGTGGTAAAGTCGCGCTCGACGATCACGTCGGCCTCGGCGAAGCCGGCCTCGACGTCACCCTTGGTGTGCTCGAGCGTGCCGGCGATGTTCGACGGCTTGCCCTCGAACTCCATCCACGGGTGCAGGATCGGCGCGTCGTCGGCGAGCGCGTCGTCGATCTCGATCGCGTGGGGCAGGACCTCGTAGTCCACCTCGATCAGCGCGCAGGCCTCAGCCGCGACGGCCTCGCTCGTGGCCGCGACCGCGGCGATGGCGTGGCCGTGCCAGAGCGCGCGTTCGCGCGCCAGCACGTTGCGGCACATCCAGCGCATGTCCTGGATGCCGAGCGGGACCGGGGTGTCGACCGGGAAGTCGACGATGTCGTCGGCCGTCACCACAGCCTTCACGCCCTTCAGCGCCTCGGCCTTCGAGGTGTCGATCGACCTGATGATCGCGTGCGCGTGGGGCGAGCGGAGCACCTTGCCCCAGATCATGCCCGGCATGTTCGTGTCGGCGGCGAAGGCCGCGCGGCCCGTGACCTTGTCGACGCCGTCGGGCCGGATGGTGCTCTTGCCGATCCACTTGTTGGACATCTCGTTCATTGTGCCGCCTCCCGCAGTTCCGCGGCGGTGTCCATCACCGCGCGGACGATCTTGTCGTATCCCGTGCACCGGCAGAGGTTGCCGGCCAGCCAGTAGCGGACCTCGGTCTCGGTCGGGTCCGGGTTCTCCTCCAGCAGTGCCTTCGCCGCGACCAGGAAGCCGGGCGTGCAGATGCCGCACTGCAGCGCCGCCATCTCCAGGAACTTCTCCTGCAGCGGGTGCAGGTGGTCGCCGTCGGCCATGCCCTCGATGGTCTCGATCTCGCGGCCCTCGGCCTCGGCGCCGAGCATCAGGCAGGCGCATACAAGGGTACCGTCGAGCATGATCGAGCAGGCGCCGCAGTCGCCCGTCGCGCAGCCCTCCTTGGCGCCGGTCAGGTTGAGCTGGTTGCGCAGCACGTGGAGCATGCTCTCGCCCGGCGCGCAGAGGAACTCCTCCGGCTCGCCGTTGATCGTCGTGGTGACGTGGATCTTCGCCATGATCTCCCCCTAGGCCTTGGCGCGCTCGGCCGCGATGGCCGCCGTGCGCTTGAGCAGCGTGCCCGCCACGCTGGTGCGGTAGGCGATGGTGCCGCGCTTGTCGTCGATGGGATTGCACGCCGCGCGGCAGGCCTCGGCGGCGGCCTCCAGTGCGTCGTCGTCCAGCGTCGAGCCGACGAGCGCCGCGTCCGCGTCCGGCACGTGCACGACCGTCGGCGCGACCGCGCCGAGCGCGACCCGCGCGGCGGTGCAGGTGTCGCCGTCCATCGTCAGGTTGACGCCGCAGCCGACGACGGCGATGTCCATCTCGGTGCGCGGGATCATGCGCAGGTAGGCGTCGCTGGAGTGCGGCGGGCGCGGCGGGAAGTGGAACGACACCGCGATCTCGCCCGGCTTGAGATTGGTCTTGCCCGGCCCGGCGGGCACATCCGCGACCGCCAGCTCGCGGCGGCCGTCGGGGCCCTGCACTGTGACCTTGACATCGCCCGCGACCAGCGCCGGCACGCTGTCGGCGGCGGGCGAGCCGTTGCACAGGTTGCCGCCGAAGGAGGCGCGGCCCTGGATCTGGGTCGAGCCGATCAGGTTCAAACCCTCCAAAGCCCCCGGCCAGGACCTCCCGAAGTTGGTGCTCTTCTCCAGCGTCGCGCCGGAGACCGCCGCGCCGATCACGAAGCCGCCGTCGCCGGTCTCCTCGATCGCCGTGAGCTCCGGGATGCGCTTCACGTCGACGATGAGCCCCGGCTTCACGAAGCCCGACTGCATCTGCACGAGCAGGTCCGTGCCCCCCGCAAGGATCCGTGCGGCGCCATCCGCAGCCGCATACGCGCCCACCGCCTCGTCGAGCGTGGCGGGCGCCAGGTATTGAGTGTCCGTCATCTTGGTGTCCGGTTAGTTTCCCCATCCCGCGCCGGACCGCGCCCGCTCTCGCATGGCGGGCTGGCGGGTCGGCACAGGGGGAAGGCTACAGCGCCGGAGCGGGGAGGAACAGCCCCGCGGGCCAGGAAATTGCGCGTGCCGGGAGGCTACTCGCCGTTGCCTGCGGCGGGGTCGGGCATGCCGATGGCGTTGAAGCCGCAGTCGACATAGTGGATCTCGCCGGTGACGGCCTTGGACAGGTCCGACAGCAGGTACAGCCCCGCGCCGCCGACGTCGTCGAGCACCACGTTACGGCGCAGCGGCGAGACCTCGCGGTTGTAGTTGTAGACCTGCCGGGCCGAGCCGACCGCCGAGCCCGCGAGCGTGCGCATCGGGCCGGCGGAGATCGCGTTCACGCGCACGCCGTCCGGGCCGAGGTCCGAGGCGAGGTAGCGCACCGAGGCTTCCAGCGCGGCCTTGGCGACGCCCAT
>JAEPNS010000396.1 GCA_017643325.1 Alphaproteobacteria bacterium
GAAGACAAGCGTGGTCCCGCCACTTTTGAGCAGGTCGTAAACCTCCGGCACCGCGTGCGCGCCCATATGGCCCGACCATGGCAGGCGTGCGTCCGTGCGCAGGACATCGACCCGCGGCTCCGCCCCATCCTCGCCGAGGACGAGGCGCACGCCGTCGGCGTGTCCGGTCGGCGACAGCCAGCGGCGCAGGCGCTCCGGCTCCGCGACGGTCGCGCTCAGGCCCACCCGACGCAGCCCCGGCGCGAGCGAGTGCAGCCGCGACAGGCCGAGCGAGAGCAGGTCGCCGCGCTTGTTGTCCTCGATCGCGTGCAGCTCGTCGACAATCACGCAGCGCAGGCCCGCGAAGATCTGCGGTGCATCCTCGTAGGAGAGCATCAGCGCGAGGCTCTCCGGCGTCGTCATCAGTATCTGCGGCGGCGAGGTGCGCTGGCGCGCGCGCTTCGCCTGGGGCGTGTCGCCGGTCCGGCTCTCGGCGCGGATTGGCAGGCCCATCTCGGCGATGGGCGTTTCCAGGTTGCGGTGGATGTCCACCGCCAGCGCCTTCAGGGGCGAGATATAGAGCGTATGAAGCCCGTCATGCGCACCGCCGGTCTCGATCAGGTCGACCAGGCTCGGCAGGAAGCCGGCCAGCGTCTTGCCGCCGCCTGTCGGCGCGATCAGGAGCGTGGAGTCCCCGGCGCGCGCCGCCTCCAGCATTGCAAGCTGATGCGCGTGCGGTGCCCAGCCGCGGCCCGCGAACCAGTTCGTGAGAATATGTGGAAGTTCGACGTTCACGCCGCCGCAAACGCCCCGCGCAGCGCCGCCACGCGGGCCTCCAGATCATCCGGTTCGCAGGGCTGGGCCGGGACGACGCCCCAGACCGGTTTCGGCCAGGCCGGATCGTCCTCGAACCGCGCGATCACATGGATGTGCAGCTGCGGCACCATGTTGCCCAGCGCCGCGACGTTGAGTTTCTTCGGCTTGAACAGGCCTTCCAGCGCCCGGCTGGCGCGCACGATCTCCCCGGTCACGGTCGCGAGATCATCCGGCGCGAGGTCATGCAGGTCCCGAAGGCCAGGCCGCGCCGGAACCAGGATCAGCCAGGGATAGTTGGCATCGTTCATAAGGAGCACGCGGCACAGCGACCAGTCGGCGACGCTCACAGTGTCGGCGGCGAGTTGCGGATCAAGTTCGAAAGCGGACATGGCACCAGTTTAGCCTGCCGGATCGCCAATCACATCCGTCCGCGCAGGATGGAACCGCGCCCTGCGTTTCAGCGTAGACTTGTCATGATGTCACACCCCGCGTCCCTCGCCCCCGAAGACTGGCTGCGCGTCACCGACGGCGGGCTCTATTGCGTGCCGGGCGATTTCTACGTCGACCCGCCCGGGCCGGTGGACCGCGCCGTTATCACCCACGGCCATGCCGACCACGCCCGCCCCGGCCACAACAACGTGCTCGCGACACCGGAAACACTGGCGATCATGCGCCACCGGATCGGGCCGGAGCGCATGGGCGCCGGGCAGGCGCTGGCGTACGGCAAACCCCTCGATATCGGCGGCGTCACCCTGCGTCTGGCCCCGGCAGGGCATGTCCTCGGCAGCGCCCAGGCGGTGCTCGAGCATGCCGGCCAGCGGATCGTCGTGTCGGGGGACTACAAGCGGCGCGCCGACCCGACCTGCGCACCGTTCGAGGTCGTCACCTGCGACGTGTTCATCACCGAGGCGACGTTCGGGCTCCCGGTCTTCCGGCACCCCGATGCAGCGGAGGAAATCGGCAAGGTGCTGCGCGCGCTGGCCCGCGACCCGGATGGATGCGTCCTCGTCGGCGTCTATGCGCTGGGCAAGGCGCAGCGGGTGATCCGGCTCCTGCGCGAGGCCGGGCACGACGCGCCGCTGTATATCCATGGCGCGCTGGAAGGCCTGTGCGGACTTTACGAGCAACACGGTGTTGCCCTTGGCGAACTCCGCCCCGCCACGGGCGCCGACACGGACGACATGCGCGGACATATCGTGCTTGCGCCGCCGTCGGCCGGACGCGACCGCTGGGCACGCCGGCTGCCCGACCCCGTGATCGCGATGGCGAGCGGCTGGATGGGCGTGCGCGCCCGGGCGCGCCAGCGCGGCGCGGAGCTGCCGCTGGTGATCTCGGACCATGCGGACTGGGACGAACTGGTCCGGACGATCGACGATGTCGCGGCAGGCGAGATCTGGGTCACCCACGGCCGTGAGGACGCTCTGATCCATCACTGCCGGACCCGGGGCATCCGGGCCCGCGCGCTGTCGCTCGTCGGCCGCGAGGAGGAGGAAGGCGAATGAGAGAGTTCGCGCGACTTCTCGATGCCCTCGCCTTCCAGCCCGCACGGAACGGCAAGCTTGCACTGCTGGTCGAGTATTTCTCGACGGCGCCGGATCCCGACCGGGGCTACACGCTGGCCGCGCTCGCGGGCACGCTCGACCTGCCCACGGCCAAGCCGAAACTGATCCGCGAACTGGTCGCCGAACGCGTCGACCCCGAGCTCTTTCGCATGTCCTACGACTATGTGGGAGATCTCGCGGAAACAGCTGCACTGATCTGGCCGGAACCCGATACTGCCGAACCGCCCGCCGAACCGCCCGGCATGACCGATGTTGTGACGCGCCTGAACAGCGCCGGGCGCACCGAAACACCGGCGATCATCGCGGGATGGCTCG
>JAEPNS010000397.1 GCA_017643325.1 Alphaproteobacteria bacterium
CTACAACGACGGCGCGTTCAAGCACTTCACCGAGAAGAGCGTTCAGGACGACATGCAGATCCATGTCGAGCACGGCCAGCCGCTGCGCTACGGCAAGGAGAACGAAAAGGGCCTCGTCCTGAACAAGGAAGAGATGCGCCTTGAGGCCGTGGTGATCGGCGAGAACGGCGTCACCGAGGACGACATCGCCGTCCACGACGAGACCAACCGCTCGCTCGCGACGATGCTCGCCCAGATGGACCCGCCGACGATGCCGGTGGCGCTCGGCGTGCTCTACTGCGAGGCGGCCCCGACCTACGAATCAGCCGTCCACGCGCAGATCGACCAGGCCCGCGAATCCGGCGGCGAGGGCGACCTGAAGAAGCTGCTTCACAAGGGCCAGACCTGGACCGTCGAGTAGGTCCTGCTCACCCACCGTGACCCCCCATCGGTCCATCTGCGACCGATGGGCGCGCCGTCTTGCGGTTCCGCGCGCACACTTCCAGATTCCGGCCCGACTGGAAGGGAACCCGTGACCGCACACGATCCAACCCGACGCACTTTCGCCCTACCCGCGCCGACGCCGCCGCGCTCGGTCGGCATATGGCTGCTTGCCTGCGCCGGCATGGTCTTCGCGATGGTTGTGATCGGCGGCATCACCCGCCTGACCGGGTCCGGGCTCTCGATGGTGGAGTGGCGGCCGGTCCTGGGGTTCCTGCCGCCGCTCTCGGAAGAGGCCTGGCAGCGCGTGTTCGATCTCTACCGGGCCACGCCTCAATATCTCGAAGTCAACGCCGGGATGTCGCTGCCCGAGTTCCGGGGCATTTTCTGGTGGGAGTACATCCACCGGGTCTGGGGCCGGCTGATCGGCCTGGTGTTCTTTGTGCCGTTCCTCTGGTTCCTCCTGCGTGGTTACGTGCGGGGCCCGTTTGCCTGGAAACTCGCCGGGCTGTTCGTGCTGGGCGGCGCCCAGGGCGCGCTCGGCTGGTATATGGTCAAGAGCGGGCTCGTCGACGTGCCGGAGGTCAGCCAGTACCGCCTGACCGCGCACCTGTCGCTTGCCTTCCTGATCCATGCCCTGCTCGTGTGGACGGCCCTGTCGGTGCTTTTCCCGGAACGCAGAGCGGTGTCGGACGGGAAGTTCCTCAGCATCCGGCGGCTCGCTCATATCGCCCTCGCCCTCGTCGCGATCACCATCGTCTCCGGGGCGTTCGTGGCAGGCACGGATGCCGGTTTCACCTACAACACCTTCCCGCTGATGGACGGCCGGATCGTCCCGCCGGGCTACTTCGACACGGCGATGGCGCCGTTCGAGGACATCGCCACGATCCAGTTCCACCATCGGGTTCTCGCACTTCTGACCTTCGCCGTGCTGATGGTCGTGTGGTGGCGCTCGCGATGGCTGGCGCTGGTGCCCCGGGCCCGTCTCGCGGCAAACCTGCTCGGCCTCGCCGCCATCGTCCAGGTCGTGCTGGGGATCACGACGCTGCTGCTGGTCGTGCCGGTCAGCCTCGGCGCGGCGCACCAGGGCGGGGCCGTGATCCTGCTCACGGCCGTCACCTGGTTCGTCTATGAACTGCGTCCGCCCAAGCCGCGCGGATAGCTAGCCGCCGATCGGCCCGCCGCCGTCCCGGGTGATTGCGACCACGGACGGGCGCGGCGGCATGTTGTCGTCAAAATCGGGCCAGCGCGTCGCAGGGTCTTCGAAGCTCGAATCCTTTCCGAACACGTCCCAATCCTTCGCCCCGTCGACGGCGACATGCTGGACCGCGACGAACAGCGCCTGGTCGTCCGGCGTAAACAGCGGTCCGCACATCTCCGCGCCGACCGGCACCCGGAAGAACATGCGCCCGCTGCCGCGTCCCGGGCCCTGTGTCTCCAGCGCCCAGACACCGTCGGCGGTGCCGGTCTTCGACCAGCTCGTGCCCTGGTCGGTCGTGATCCACAACCGCCCCTTACCGTCCACCGCGCAGTTGTCGGGTGCGCCGAACCAGCCGTTCTCGGACGTGTTGGGACCCCATTGCGCACCGATCTCCGGCTTCGACGGATCGCCACACAGAACCAGAATGTCCCATTTGTAGGTCAGCGCACCATGATCGCCGTCCGGTGGCGTGAGTTCGGCAATGTGGCCGAACGCATTGTCCGCACGCGGGTTTGCCGCGTTTTCGTCACCCGCCTTTCGGCGGGTATTGTTGGTCAGCATCACGTAGACGGCATTGGTGACCGGGTTCGGTTCCACGTCCTCCGGCCGGTCCATCGGGGTGGCCTCGAGAAGGTCGGCGGCCCGGCGCGTCTCGATGAGCACGTCGGCCTGGCTGTTGAAGCCGTTCGCCGGCGTGAGCGGGCCGGACCCGAAGACGAGCGGCATCCACGTCAGCGTCCCGTCGGCATCGAACCGCGCCACGAACAGCGTGCCGCTGTCGAGCAGGTCGCGGTTTGCGGCCCGGTTGTTCGGGTTGTACCGACCATGGGACACGAACTTGTAGAGGTAGTCGAACCGCTGGTCGTCACCCTGGTAGACGACAACGCGGCCGTCCTTGTTCACGATGGTCTCGGCGCCTTCGTGCTTGAACCGGCCCATTGCGGTTCGCTTCACGGGCGTCGACGATGGATCGTAGGGGTCGACCTCGACCACCCAGCCGAACCGGTTGGCCTCGTTCGGCTCCTTCG
>JAEPNS010000398.1:0-2361 GCA_017643325.1 Alphaproteobacteria bacterium
TCGATACGGTCCCGCCCGGAGCCGCCAATGAGGGTATCGTCGCCCCGCGTTCCGCGCCGCCGTGCCATCCCTAATCCCCAACTGAACGGTCCCGCAAACAGCCGGGACCGTCATCCGGTCAACCCGTCTCGAAGCGCCCGCCGGGCGCACAACACAGGGCCGTACTATCGTACTCGCGCAATATACGTCAGCACAATGAAGATTGGGTTAAGCGGTTGGCAGTTTCGCTCGTTTTTCAGGCACTTGCGCGCCGTTTCCGGCCGTATCGACGTCAATGCTTGTGCGGACGCTCGGTCATCCCCTTCGACTTGCGCCAGTCGTAGAATTCCGCGAGCCCGGCGAAGACCTCCATCGGGGTCATGCCCTCCTCGGGGCTCTGCCCGCGCAGCTCGCGGTAGATCGCGGCCACGTTGGCGAACACCCGCTGGCCGTCGTCCCAGTCCGAGAAGTTGGCAAGCGCGATGTCCTTGGTCGCCTCCATCTCGTGCATCCCGGCGTCGAAGCGCTTCTTCACCTCGTATTCCAGTTCCTCCAGGTACGCCTTGAACCGGCGGACCTCCTCCTGGCCCGACACCGGCCCGTGCCCCGGCACGACGACGTCGGGGTTGAGCTCGAGAATCTTGTCGCAGGCCTTCTTCCAGTTCTCGACCGGCCCGTCCCAGATCACGGGGTGACCGCCCACGAACAGGATGTCGCCCGCATAGAGCAGGTTGTCGTCAGGCACGTGCACCAGCACGTCGCCGCGCGTGTGCGCGGGGCCGACGTTGTAGACATCGACATGCTTGTCCCCGACCTTCAGCGCGTGGTGATCCTCGAACACGGTGGTCGGGTGGGTCAGCTCGATGCCGTTGAAGTCGAAATCCGAAAAGCAGTATTCGAGGAACTCGCCCAGCACCCCGGATTCCTTCGTCTGGCCCATCAGTTCCAGCAGGGTTTCCGGAAGGAAATGGTCGAACTCCTCCGCGCAGCCTTTCGAGGCGATGATCTCGGCCTCCTTGACGAGCTGGTTGCCCCAAGTGTGGTCGGCGTTGGCGTGGGTATTCACCAGCTTGTCGATCCGCTTCGTGGCCGGCACGGCGTCGCGCATCGTCCCCAGCATCTCGTGGGTCAGCGGCAGGTCGAACAGCGTGTCCACCAGAAGCGTCTGGTCGCCGTCGACGATCAGGCCCGCATTGGACCAGCCCCAGCCGCCGTCCGGCAGCAGGTAGGCATAAAGCCCGTTGCCGACCTCGTGCAGTCCCTTGGTGTATTCCCACTTCGCCATGTCGCCGTTTCCTTCGTGAGTGTTCCGACAGCTTGCTGCCGCCCTATTTCCGTTTCACCACCCGGTTCCTCAGCACGCCGATCCCGGTGACCTCCAGTTCGATCACGTCGCCGTCGCTCAGGTAGAGATCGTGCTCGAGCCCGCAGCCCCACGGCACCGTGCCCGAGCAGAACAACTCGCCCGGATAGATTGTCTCCGACTGCGAGGCATGCGAGATGCAGTCCTCGAACTTCCAGTGCATGTCGCGCGAGTTGCCGCGCGAACGCTCCTCCCCGTTGATCCGCACGATCATGTCGGCGTTGTAGGGATCGAAGGAATCCGCCGTCACGATGCACGGGCCGACGATGTTGCCGGTCTCGAAGTCCTTGCCCTTGCCCGGACCGAGCCCCGCCGACATCTCGCGCGCCTGGGTGTCGCGCGCCGAGATGTCGTTGAAGATCGAATATCCGAAAATCACGTCGCGCGCCTGTTCGGGCGACACGTCCCGGCATTTCGTCCCCACCCACGCGCCGAACTCCATCTCGTAGTCCAGCGCCTCGGAGAACGGCGGCCAGTCGACGTCATGGTCCGTGCCGATGATCCCGAACCGGCTCGGCTTGTAGTAGACCGGCTGCTCGTACCAGATCGGCGGGATCGCGAAGACCCCTTCCCGCTCGAAGCGCGCGAGCGCCTCCTCCGGGTCCGGCTCGGCCTCCGCCTTCTTCTTGCGGAGCATGTTGTAGCCGTTGATCAGGTGCTCCTCGAAGCAGAGAAAATCGCGCAGTTGCGGCGGGTCCGGCACCGGGGTCAGGAGCGTGACATCACCCAGCGGCATGGCGCCGGTCCCGGCGGAGACGATCTCGCCCGCGTGCGCGACGGCCGCGTCTCCCTCCTCGATCAGGGCGAGCATGGATTCGAAATACGGCTGCGGGTCCGCGGCCGCGAGGTCGAACACGAGATCCTCGTCCGGCCCGAACGCACCGACGCGCCTCTGCCCGTCGCCCAGTTGGAACGTCACCAGCTTCATCGATTTCCCCCGAATCGTTCCCGGTTATTCCGCCGCGATCCGCGCCTCGGCCGGATCTTCGGGCGGCGCCTTGTGGAACACGCCGTTCTTC
>JAEPNS010000398.1:2371-2648 GCA_017643325.1 Alphaproteobacteria bacterium
CGCACAGCCGGTCCTGGTGCTGCAGGATCGAGATATCCGCGACCGGGTCGCCGTCGACCAGCAGCAGGTCGGCATAGGCGCCCTGCGCCACGAGACCGAGTTTACCGGCATGGCCCATCAGCGCGCCGCCATGCTCCGTCGCCGCCCGGATGGCGTCCAGCGGCGAGAAATCGAACTTCTCGACAAACATGAAAAGATCGCGCGCATTCTTCCCGTGCGGGTTCCACCTGAACCCGTAGTCGCCGCCCGGCAGCACGCGCACGCCGCGCTTGCGCAG
>JAEPNS010000399.1 GCA_017643325.1 Alphaproteobacteria bacterium
CGATCTGCTTGATGATGTTCGGCTGGATGCCCTCGGTCGGCTCGTCGAGCAGCAGGACCTTGGGCTTCGAGACCAGCGCGCGGCCGATGGCGAGCTGCTGCTGCTGGCCGCCCGACAGGTCGCCGCCGCGCCGCGCGCGCATCTCCTTCAGCACCGGGAACAGCTCGAAGATCTCGTCGGGCACCCGCTGCTCGGCGCGCGGCAGGCAGGCGAAGCCGGTCTCGAGATTTTCCTGTACCGTCAGCAGGGGGAAGATGTCCCGCCCCTGGGGCACGTAGCCGACGCCGGCGCGCGCCAGCCGGTCGGCGCGCGGCGCCAGCGGCTGTTCGGCGCCGTCGAAGGCGAAGCTGCCGGCGCGGCGCGGGTGCACCCCGGCGATCACCTTGAGCAGGCTGGTCTTGCCGGCGCCATTCGTTCCCATGAGACAGGTGATCTGCCCCACCTCGGCGGTCAGGCTGACGTCGAACAGCACCTGGGAGGCGCCGTAGTAGAGGTCGATGTTGCGCAGCTCCAGCATGGCGGTCAGCGGCCCAGGTAGACGTCGATGACGTCCTGGTTCGAGGTCACATGGTCGAGCGAGCCCTCGGCCAGCACCGAGCCCTCGTGCAGGACCGTCACCTTGCAGTCGAGCTTGCGCACGAAATCCATGTCGTGCTCGACGACGATGACGGCGCGCGTCTTCGCCGCCTCGCGCAGCAGCTCGGTGGTGCGGGTGCGCTCCTCGAGCGTCATGCCCGCGGCGGGCTCGTCGACGAGCAGCAGGCGCGGGTCCTGGGCGAGCAGCATGCCGATTTCGAGCCACTGCTTCTGGCCGTGGGAGAGGTCGCCCGCGGGCCGGTCGAGATGGTCGGCGAGGCGGACCTCCTCGGCCAGCTCCTGGATGCGCGCGCGGTGGTCGCGGGTCGGCCGGTAGAACAGGACCGACGCCGGGCGCCGGTCGGTCTTGAGCGAGATCAGGAAGTTGTCTGCGACGCTCTGGTCCTCGAACACGGTCGGGCGCTGGAACTTGCGGCCGATGCCCAGTTGCGCGATGCGGCTTTCCGACAGGTGCAGGATCGAGCGGGTCGGCCGGCCCCACAGCACGTCGCCGGAGTCCGGCCGCGTCTTGCCGGTGATGATGTCCATGAAGGTGGTCTTGCCGGCGCCGTTCGGGCCGATGACCGCGCGCAGCTCCCCCTCCTCGATGGAGAAGGACAGTTCGTTGATCGCCTTGAACCCGTCGAAGGAAACCGACACGCCCTGGACCTCAAGCAGAGTCTCGCCGCTCATTTGCGCACCAGCTTGTCGATGAGGCCGCCGAGGCCGCGCGGGGCGAAGAGCGTCACCAGCACGAAGCCGACGCCGAGCAGCACCTGCCACCAGTCCACCCAGCTGATGGTGTAGAAGCCGAGCGGGATGTCGGGCGCCTGGCCGCCGGTGAACCAGGTGGACGCCAGGCTGACGATCGCCGCGCCGATGACCGCGCCGTACAGCCGCCCGCGCCCGCCGATGGCGACCCAGACGGCGAGGTAGATCGAGGCGATGGGCGCGATCTCCGCGGGGTTCACGATGCCCGCCTGCGGGTAGTAGAGCGCGCCGGCGACGGCGGCGAGGATCGCGGTGAAGGTGAAGACGGCGAGCTTGTAGCCCTCCACGTTGTAGCCGAGGAAGCGCACCCGGGCCTCGTCGTCGCGGATGCCGCGGATGACGTTGCCGAACTTGCCCGACGTGATCCAGGCGATCAGCACGTAGGTGAGCCCGAGCGCGAGGGCCGACGCCCACAGGAAGACCAGCGACACGGTGGCCTGGGGAGTCGCCTCGAAACCGGGGATGTTCTGCAGGCCCGACAGGCCGTTGTTGCCGCGCAGGCCGCTGTCGTTCTGGAACAGGTAGAGCGCCAGCGCGAGGGTCATCGCCTGGGTGAGGATCGACAGGTAGACGCCCGTCACCCGGCTGCGGAAGGCGAGCCAGCCGAAGACCAGCGCCAGCAGGCCGGGCACGAGGACAACAAGAGCCAACTGAATCGCGAGGCTGTCGGCGAACATCCAGATGGCGGGGATTTCCGAGCCGCCGACGACGCCGAAGATCTGGTTGCCGATGCCGGCGCGGACCTCGGCGTCGGTGGGCGGGATCGCCTCGGCGGCCAACGCCTCGACGACGATGTTCTCCGTGCGGGCGTACATCAGCCACATGCCGATCATGTAGCCGCCCAGCCCGAAGAAGGCGAAGTGGCCCAGCGAGAGAATCCCGCAATAGCCCCAGACCAGGTCCATGGCGACGGCGACCAGGCAGAAGCACAAGGTCATGCCCAGCGTCTTCACCATGCTGGTGGAGATGAGCCCGACCCCGACGGCCTCGCTCATCACGGTCACGACAAGCGTGAACACGGCCAGCGCCGCCAGGAACACCAGCACCGACGGGTGGCGCATCACGAAGGCGCGGCGCGGCGGTTGCGACTCGGCCATGGTCAGTCCTCCGCCGCCCGGCCCTTGAGGGCGAACATGCCCCGGGGCCGGAACTGGATGAAGATGATGATGAAGATGATCATATAGGTCTGGGCGGCGAGCGTGTTCGACGGGTTGAACGCCTCGATGCCCTTCTGCAGGACCCCGATCAGCCCCGCCCCGGCGAGCACGCCCCACAGGTTGCCGACGCCGCCGACGACGA
>JAEPNS010000039.1 GCA_017643325.1 Alphaproteobacteria bacterium
CCGCGCGGCGCTGCAGCGTCAGCAGCGCAATCGCGACCCCGGCGCAGACCACGAAGACGGCGACGGTGATGTTCACCTGCAGCGCGAAGGCCAGCGCCACGCCGAGCAGTGCCGAGTGGGAGAGCGTGTCGCCGAAATAGGCCAGCCGCCGCCACACGATGAAGCAGCCGAGCGGCCCGGCAACGAGCGCAACCCCGATGCCGGCGACCATCGCGCGGACGAAGAAATCATCCAGCATGGCGCTGCTCCGTTGTGCCGCCTTGCGCGTGGTGCCCGTCGTCCGGGTGGCAGTGATCTGTGATCGAGCCGTCGGCGTGGCGCACGGTCCCGTCGGGCAGGTGGGTGTGGTCGTGGGCATGCTCGTAGACCGCGAGCGCCGCGGCGGCGCGCGCGCCGAAGAGCTGGCGGTATTCCGCGCTCTCCGCCACGGCGCGCGGCGTGCCCTGGCAGCAGATATGCCCGTCGAGGCAGACGACGCTGTCCGTCGAGGCCATCACGACATGCAGGTCGTGGGAGATCATCAGGATACCGCAGTCGAGGATCTCGCGGATGTTCGAGATGAGCTCGTAGAGCGCGAGCTCGCCGGCGAAATCAACGCCCTGCACCGGTTCGTCCAGCACCAGCAGGTCCGGCTTGCGCGCGATGGCGCGGGCGAGCAGGGCGCGCTGGAACTCGCCGCCGGACAGGTGCCGCACCTCGGCCGTCGCGAGGTGCGCGATCCCGACCCGGTCGAGCGCCGCCGCGATCTCGCCCGGCGCGAGCCGGTTGGTGAGCGTCATGAAGCGCGCGACGGTGAGCGGCAGGGTCCAGTCGATCGAGAGCGACTGCGGCACGTATCCGACCGTCAGGCCTTCGTTGCGCGTGGCCGCGCCCTCGTCGGGGGGCATCAGGCCGAGCGCGATCTTCGCCGTGGTGGACTTTCCGCCGCCGTTGGGGCCGATCAGCGTGACGATCTCGCCGCGGCTGACGTTCAGGTCGACGCCGCGCACCAGCCAGCGGCCGTCCCGGCGGATGCCGGCGTTCTCGAGCGTGACGAGGGGCGATGTGCGGGTGTCGAGCATGGGCGGGGCGGGTGTTGACACATGTTATATCATTACGCAAGAAATGTTATGACATTACATTCCTCAAGTCTGTGCCGCCGGAGCCTGCCAAGATGCGCCCCCCGTACCTCCCGAAGTTGCTCGCTGCCCTCATCCTGTTCACGCCGGCCGCCGCCCATGCGGACGCGCCGAAGGTCGTGACGTCGATCAAACCGGTCCATTCGCTCGTCGCCGGCGTCATGCAGGGCGTCGGGGAGCCCGAACTCCTGATCGAGGGGTACGAGTCGCCGCACACCTACAGCCTGCGGCCGTCCGAGGCGCAGGCGCTCCAGGCCGCGGACGTGGTGTTCATCATCGATGAAAGCCTCGAAATCTTCCTCGAGAAGCCGCTGGAGACCCTGGCGGGTGATGCGCGGGTCGTCGCGCTGCTGGAGGCGCCGGGGGTCGAGCGCCTCGCGTTCCGCGAGGGCGGCGCGTTCGAGACGCATAGCCATGATGACGATGACCATGACGGGCACGGTCATGAGGAAGAGCATGCCCACAAGGAGGAGCATGCTCACAACGACGACCACAATCACGACTACGACAAACATGGGCACAAGGACGGACACGCCCACGAGGATGAACACGACCACGACGATCATGCGGGCCATGACGAACACGGCGAGTTCGACCCGCACGCCTGGCTCGATCCGCGCAACGCCGATGCGATGGTGCGCGCGATCGCCGATGTGCTGGCCGAACTCGACCCGGGCCAGGCCGCGCGCTACCGCGCGAACGCCGCAGATATACTGGCCCGGCTTGAGGCGCTGGACGCGCAGCTCGAGGCGGAACTCCAGCCCGTGAAAGGGCGGCCGTTCGTGGCCTTCCACGATGCCTACCAGTACATGGAGCGCCGCTACGGCCTGAACGCGGTTGGGTCGATCACGGTCAGCCCGGAGGTCACCCCCGGCGCGCAGCGTGTCTCGGAGATCCGTGCCAAGCTGCAGGATGTCGGTGCCGCCTGCGTGTTCTCCGAACCGCAGTTTGCATCGAACCTCGTGGGCGTCGTGACCGAGGGGACGCGCGTGAACGGCGGTGTCCTCGATCCGCTCGGATCAGCCGTCCCGGCCGGGCCCGACCAGTACTTCACTCTCATGGGCGACATGGCCGACGCTTTCCGGACCTGCCTGTCGCCCCGTTCCTAAACGCCCCGTTCCTAAACGTCAGGAGCGTTGGCCACTCGCCTTTCGGTGCGGGCCGAACAGGCAGGCGAGCGCCATGATCACGCCCGCCGTGACGGCGATCATCCCGGCCGCGCTGATCGCGTGCTCACCGCCGAGCCAGAGCGGCCCGTAGCCGGCGAGCACGTATCCCGAAACCGCTGAAAGTGCCGCGAACACGACGCTCCACAACACCTGGCGTTCGAGCCGGTCGGTCATGAGGCGGGCGGCCGCCGGCGGACAGATGAACATGGCGATCACGATGATCGAGCCGACCGCATCGAAGGCTGCGACAGCGGCGATGGCGGCGACCACGACCAGCGTGAAGCCGATCAGTGATGTCGGGAGGCCCACCGTCCGCGCGTAACCCTCGTCGAAGGTCGACAGTTTCAGCGGCCGCCAGAACACAAGCGTAAGCAGCGCGATCGCCGCCGCGACAAACGCGATCCGTGGAAGCTCGGCGGGCAGGCCGGCCAGCGCGGCAGGGTCGAGCAGGGCCGCCCATCCCGTGCCGTCGAGCCAGATCAGGCTCTCGAGGTTTCCGTAGAGCGCATGCTCGACATCCAGGTGGACGCCGCTGGTGTCGCTCTGTTCGAGGAGCAGCACGCCGAACGCGAACATCGACGTGAATACCACGCCCATCGCCGCGCCGGATTCGATCCGGCCGACGCGGCGCACGGTCTCGATCAGGACCACCGCCACGATGGCCGCGCCCGCCGCGCCGATCATCATCGGCCAGGTCGACACCGCGCCGCTCACAAGGAAACCGACGACGATGCCGGGCAGGACAACATGGCTGATGGCATCACCGATCAGCGCCTGACGCCGCAGGATGAGAAAGTTGCCGGGCAGGGCGCACGCGATCGCGGACAGGACACCGATCACGAGCGGTGCCAGGCTGATCTGGATGAACTCCGCGCCGCTCATGTGGCAGCCTCCTCGGGCGGGCCAAGGCGGGCGTCGATCTCCGCAATCTCGTCACGCGTGAGAACCTCCTCGATCGGCCTGAGCAGGTCGTGGCGATCGACGGCGGCTTCATCCTGGTGGGTCGCGCGCGCGACCTCCCAGCGCCGTTCGTCGCGGCGGGCGCGGGCGGCCTGCGCGCGCCCTGCGTCGGTCGCGACGCCATCGGTACGGATCAGGCCCTCGCGGCGGAGAAGGGCCAGCGTCGCCGGATCGAGTATTTCTTCCTCTCGTGCCAGCGCCAGCAGGCCCTGTCGCCGGCGGACACGCTGCCGGAACTGCCGCTGCCGCGCGAGCGCGGCGATGACGCCCCTGCGCGGGGCGAATGCCATCGACATGGCGAAGAGGCAAAAGCAGACGAGGACGATGATCGGACCGGTCGGGATGGCGGGGGCGGAGGCGGACAGGCCGGCGCCGAGAAACCCCGACACGCCGCCGACCACGCCCGCGATCCAGACGACATTGCGGGCCTTGTCGCTCCAGAACCGCGCGGCTGCGGGAGGAATGATCAGGAGCGCGACGATGAGGATCAGCCCGACCAGCTTGAGGCCGACCACGGTGATCGCCATCGCGAGCGCCATCATGACCAGGTCCGTCCTGTGAACCGAAATTCCGACCGATGTGGCAAAAGCGGGATCGAACGCCACCAGGGTCATCGGACGCCGCAACGCGATTACCAGCGCGAGGACGACCAGGCCGGCGACGGCCACGAAGATCGCATCCTGCAGCAGCATGCCCGCGGGCGCGCCCAGCAGGAAATCCTCGAGTCCGGCCTGTCGGCCGGACGACATGTTCTGGATCACGGTCAGGAGCACGATGCCGAGCCCGAAGAAGACCGAGAGCACCGCGCCGATGGCAGCGTCTTCGGCGAGACGGGTCTGCCGGGTGATCCATTGCACCACCAGCAGGCCGACCCAGGCGCTGACGGCCGAGCCTGCGACGAGGGCCGGGAGGTTGCGGCCGTCGCCGCCGAGCGCGACCAGCGCGATGAAGGCGAGGCCGACGCCCGGCAATGTCGCGTGGGCGACGGCGTCGGAGATCAGCGCGCGCCGGCGAAGGAAGATAAACGTGCCGGTGCTGCCCGCCGCGATTCCCAGCAGGGTCGTGCCGACGGCCACCAGCGCAGCGTTGTAGCCCGCACGGAAGGTGAGTGCCTCGATCAGGGTTTCCAGCATCGGCGGGAAACCGGGAGCCGGCTAGCCGGCGGCGAGGCGGAGCTGGTCGATGTGAACCGTGGCCAGCCGGCCGCCGTAGGTTTTCTGCAGGTTGTCCGCCGTAAACACCTGGGCGACAGGGCCCTCGGCGATTTTCCGGACGTTGAGCAACAGCACGTCATCGAAGTAGTCGGCCACTGTCGTCAGGTCGTGATGCACACAGACCACGGTGCGTTGCTCGTCGCGCAGCGCCTTCAGCACATCGATGATTGCCTTTTCGGTCGCCGCGTCGACACCGGCAAAGGGTTCGTCGAGCAGGTACAGGTCGGCATCCTGCGCCAGCGCGCGGGCCAGGAACACGCGCTGCTGCTGTCCACCGGACAGCTGCCCGATCTGGCGGTCCGCGAAGTCCTCCATGCCGACGCGCGCGAGGCAGGACCGGGCCGTGTCGAGGTGCTTCGTGCGCACGCGGCCCAGCAGGCCGAGCTGGCGGTAGAGGCCCATGAGGACGACGTCGATCACCCGGGTCGGGAACTCCCAGTCCACGCTCGCGCGCTGCGGCACGTAGGCGATCCTGTCTGCGGCGTGCTCCACCGGGATTCCGAACGCCGTGGCATGGCCGGACAGCCGGGGCACGATGCCCAGAGCGGCCTTGAGCAGCGTCGATTTGCCCGCCCCGTTGGGTCCGACGATCGCGGCCAGCCGGCCCTCGCCGAAGCTGGCATCGACCGAGAACACGGCGGGTTTCTGGCCGTAGGACACCGTCATCTCGCGGACCGCGAGCGCCGAGTCTGCCAGGCCGGCATCCCGGACGGGCTGTCCGTCGTTGGCTGCGAGCACGATGTTCGGGAGGTCGGTCTGGGCCATATCTCTCTAGCTCCCCGCCGCCAGCCGGTCCTGCATGCCGCGTGCGGGCGCGCTGCCGCCCAGCGCGCGGGCGATGGTGGTGACGTTGTGGTCGATCATGCCGAGATAGGTCCCCTCATAGGTGCCGTCGGGGCCCATCGCGTCCGAGAACAGCTCGCCGCCGACGGTGACGCTGTGGCCGCGCGCCGCGGCCCCCTCGATCAGGGCGCGCACGTTCCGGTCGGACACGGAGGTTTCGACGAATACCGCCCCCACATTGCGGGTGACGAGCAGATCGACGAGTTCCGCCACGCGGTTGAGCCCGGCCTCGCTCTCGGTCGAGATACCCTGGATCCCGATCACGTCGAAGCCATAGGCCGCGCCGAAATAGTTGAAGGCGTCGTGCGCTGTGACGAGCACCCGCTGATGCTCCGGGACGCTGGACAGGGCGGTGCGGGCGTAGGCAGCCAGTTCCCCGATCTGCGATATATGCGCGGCGGCATTGGCTTCGAAATCCGCGCGGCGCTCCGGTCGTGCCGCGATGAGCGCATCGCGCACCGCATTCACCACACCGACCCACATCTCGGGGTTCATCCAGACATGCGGATCGAACTGGTTTGCGTAGTCGTCATGGCCGAGGAGTGTGGTCCGCGGCAGCGCCTCGGCGACCGGGATCACGGTCCGGCGCTCGGCGAGGTCGAGCAGGAATTCTTCCAGCTGGGCTTCGAGGTAGAGCCCGTGCCAGAGCACGAGGTCCGCACGCGCCATGGCGGATATGTCTGTGCGGGTCTGGCGATAGGCGTGCGGATCGACGCCGGGACCCATCAGGGCGCGCACGCGCACATGCTCGCCGCCGACCTGCCGCGCGGCGTCCGCGATCATTCCGGTCGTGGCGACGATCTCGAGCGTGTCGGCCTCCGCCGACGCATGCGGACCCGTTGCATACATGCTTGCCGCAACAGCGATCGCAAGGGCGGCCAGCAGGCCGCGTCTTAGGAACCGGAATGCACGCATGGCGTCTGCCTTCGAACGCTTTGCAATCAACCATTACAAATATATTTAGCCTTGGCTAAAAATACCAGACCCTCCTAACCTTTTATGTGTCGGCATTGTCAACGCACCCCGTGCCCGCGCATATTCGCCCCATGTCCGAAAATGACCGATCCGACAGCAAGCCCGGTGCGGCGCGCACCGACGGCGCGGTGTCGGCACGCATGTCACCGGACCGGCAGGCGAGCCATTTCCGCCGTGCGCGGCTGGCCCGCGAAACCGAAATTGTCGAGGATTACGTCGAACTGGTGGCGGACCTCATCGACGAGCAGGGCGAGGCACGCCTCGTCGACATTGCCCGTCGTCTCGGCGTGTCCGGCGCGACCGTGAACAAGATGATCGGCCGCCTGATCGAGATGGACCTGATCACCCGTGAGCCCTACCGGGCGATCTTCCTGACCGACAAGGGACGGGCGATGGCCGAAGCCTCGCGGGAGCGACACCATATCGTGGTGGCGTTGCTGCGTGCTGTCGGGGTGGATGAGGAGAACGCCTGGGCCGATGCGGAAGGCATCGAGCACCATTGCAGCCCGGAGACGCTGAATGCCTTCGCGCGCTTCCTCGACAAGCAACGGGACTGAGCGGACTCAGTCGTCCGGAGCTGCCTGCGCCCCGGTTCCCGAGTCTTCCGCCTCGGCGTCCCCTCCGGATTTCTCGGCGAGGATGCGTTCGTAGACCTCGCGGCGATAGACCGAGACATCCTCGGGGAAGGTCATGCCGAGCTTGATCGACTTGCCGCGCACGTCGACGACGGTGACCTCGATATCGTCGTTGATGACGATGGATTCCCCGATTTTTCGTGTCAGATAAAGCATGTCCATCCGGCGGCCCGATCCGGTCCGCCGCAGCCCCTCCCGTCGGCAGTTCGCACTCTATACCGCTTTACCCTTTCTTAACAGGGCGGGCAGATACTGCCGGGTAGATAAAGTTTTCGGCAAATTTGCCGTGAATTGCGCCCGTCGCACCAGGACCCATCGCACCAGGACGGGGGCGCGCAACGACTGCCACGGAACCCGGTATGGATTTCAACAACCTGCCGCTGATGCAGATGATGACCAAGAAGATGTCGTGGCTGTCACGACGCACGGAGGTCATCGCGCACAACGTCGCCCATGCGGACACGCCCGGCTACCGGGCGCAGGACCTCAAGAAGGCCAGTTTCAGCGATATGGTCCGCAAGGAAGCTCAGGTGAGCGGCTTTACGCCGGTGCGTACGAATGGCGCACACCTGGTCGGCCTGAAGCCGTCCATGCCGTTCCGCACCGAAGCGGCACCGGATTCGTTCGAAACGTCGATCGATGACAACGATGTCAGCATCGAGCAGCAGCTCACAAAGCTGGGCGAGACGCAGATGTCCTACCAGATGACGCTCAACCTTTATCGAAAGCATCTCGAGATGATCCGCACGTCGCTCACGCGGCCGGCGCGATAGGAAACCGGAGACGCCTGACGAATGTCCGAACTTCACAAAGCCATGCACATCGCCGCATCGGGCATGCTTGCCCAGAATGTCCGCGTGCGTGTCATCTCCCAGAACATTGCCAACGCCGACTCGCTCGCGACCCAACCGGGCCAGGAGCCCTACCGTCGCCAGACGGTCAGCTTTCGCGAGCAGATGGACCGCGCATTGGGCACCAGCAAGGTGGCTGTCGGCGACATCGGCGTCGACAAGACGGCTTTCGGCCGCCGCCTCGACCCGGGCCATCCTGCCGCGGACGAGAACGGCTACGTCATGCTGCCGAACGTCAAGACCATGATCGAGATGGTCGATTTGCGCGCGGCCCAGCGCAGCTACCAGGCCAACCTTCGGGTCGTCGACATCGCCCGCACCATGGTGTCGCGCACTCTGGAGCTGCTGCAGTAACCGCTAACCCTTTTCGCAACGCGAGATCTCTTGCCACGGGAGTCCCCGCATGACCTCACCAGTCGCCAGCGCCATCGGCGCGTACATGAATGCCGCCAAGTCCGGACCGGGCATGGAGCCCCAGGCTCAGCCGGCCGGGCAGAACTTCGCCGACCTCGTGAAAGGCGCCGCCGAGAGCGCGCTTGAGTCCGGCCAGAAAGCCGAAGCTGTCACCGTGCAGGCCATCGACGGCAACGCGGAAGTCGCCGATGTCGTCACCGCAATCGCCGACGCCGAACTCGCGCTGCAGACCGTCGTCGCCATCCGCGACCAGGTCGTGCTTTTTTGCAGAAAGCACCCCAATGGACGTAGCCGCCGTACTCGATGTGTCGCGCGATGCCGTGATCGTGTTGCTGAAGCTCTCGGCGCCGCTCATGCTGACCGCGCTGGTGATCGGCCTGATCGTTTCGCTGTTCCAGGCCCTCACCCAGATCCAGGAAATGACACTCGCTTTCGTGCCGAAGATCCTCGTGGTGTTCGTTTCCCTGCTGATCTTCCTGCCCTTCATGCTCTCGACCCTCATTACCTTCACCGAAGGACTGGCCGACCGCATCATCGGCATCGGCTGACCCCCGGGGGTACGCCATGCTCGACGGGCTTCTGGTCGCAGACGTCTACCTCTTCATGTTGGTGTTCGCGCGCATGGGCGCCGCGCTTATCGTGCTGCCGGGTTTCGGTGAAATCTCCATTCCGGTTCGCGTTCGGCTCATCTTTGCGCTGGCGTTCACCTTCGTGATGTTTCCTATGGTGTCCGGCACGCTGCCGCCGATCCCGGTGAACATCCCGGAACTGTTCCTGCTTCTGGGCGGCGAGATCCTGATCGGCATTGCGATCGGTGCCATTGCCCGGCTCCTGATCTCGATGCTGCAGGTCGGCGGCACGATCATCGCCTTCAACGCGGGTTTGGCGAGTGCCCAGCTATTCGACCCGTCGGCCGGCCAGCAGGGGGCGATCACGGGCGCCTTCCTGGCGACGCTCGGGATCACGCTCCTGTTCGTGACCAACCTGCATCACGTGATGCTGATGGCGATGGTCGACAGCTATGTGCTGTTCGTGCCCGGCGTCGGCTTTCCGGTAGGCGACTTTTCCGAAATGGCCGCGCGTGTTGTCTCCGACAGTTTCCGCCTCGGTCTCCAGATCGCGCTGCCGATCCTGGTCGTCGGGATGATGATCTACCTCTCGATGGGCCTGATGGCGCGCCTGATGCCACAGATGCAGGTCTTTTTCATCGCGCTGCCGTTGCAGATCCTCGTCGGCTTTGCCGTTCTCGCCGTCACGATCGGGGTCAGCATGCTCGTGTTCCTCGACCATTTCGAAACCGTCATGGGCGGTTTCCTGCGCGGAAGCTAGGGCGCTGCGGGCATGGCCGAACAGGACCAGGACAAGAGCCAAAAAACAGAAGAGCCGACCCAGAAGCGGCTCGACGACGCCCGCAAGAAGGGCGATGTGGTGGATTCCCGCGAGGTCACCAACTGGTTCATGCTGGCCGCCGCGACCCTGGCGGTCGGCCTGTTCCTGCCCTCGGCCGGCGGCGCGATCATGCGCGAGATGCATCGTTTCCTGGAGCGCCCCCACGATATCGCCTTCGGCGAGGAGAGCCTCCGGCTCCTGATGTCCGAGGTGATGTCCGGCGTGGGACTCGCCATCGCCCTGCCGATGGGTCTGTTCGTCGTTGCCGCGCTTGCGGCCCCGCTGGCGCAGCACGGTTTCATCTTCACGACGGAGAAGATGAAGCCGTCGCTGGAGAAGATATCGCCGTTGGGGGGGCTGAAGCGGATGTTTTCGCTGCGCTCGGTGGCGGAACTGGTGAAAGGCCTCTTGAAGATCGCGATGGTCGCGGCGGTCACCGCCACCGTGCTCTGGCCCGAGCGCGAGGAGCTGCCGCATATCCCGTCGATGGAACTCCCCTCGGTGCTGGAGTTCCTGTTCTGGCTCGGGCTGAAGATTTTCGGCGGTGTCGTGATCCTGCTCACCGCGGTCGCGATCATCGACTACATGTACCAGACCTTCGAGCACCGCAAGAAGCTGCGGATGAGCCGCCAGGAGGTCAGGGACGAACAGAAGCAGTCCGAGGGCGATCCGCACATCAAGGCGCGTTTGCGGGCGATCCGCAACGAGCGCGCGCGCCAGCGCATGATGGCTGCCGTACCGACCGCGGACGTGGTGATCACGAACCCGACCCATTATGCGGTCGCACTGTCCTACGATCAGGATGTGATGGCGGCGCCGAAGGTGGTTGCGAAAGGCGTCGACGAGGTCGCCCTGCGCATCCGCGAGACCGCCGACGAGCATGAGGTCCCGATCTTCGAGAACCCGCCGCTTGCGCGAGGCATTTTCGCCACGGCGGATATCGACGAGTTCATCAAGCCCGAGCACTTCAAGGCGGTCGCAGAGATCATCGCCTTCGTGATGGGAATCTCGAAGGTGCGCCCGCGCCCGTCGCGCGAGGAGGCGTTCGATCCTCTCGCTGGGCCGCCCGCGGACGCCGGCTAACGCCGTGCTTGGCGGACGCGGGGGTATGGGTCTATGAGTTCGATAGAGCAGAATGGTTTGCGCGCGGGCGCTGCCGTGCCCGCGCTGACAGGAACCCTGATGGCAGAACGCACGGACAATCGCGACACATCGCGCCCGGGCATGGGCGAGGACCCGCTGATGGTGGGCTGTGTGGCCGCTCTGGTCGCCCTGCTGTGCGCGACCGTCGCCGTGTTCGCGTGGCGTGGCGCCCCTGCGGTCGAGCTCGTGCTTGCGGGCGGCGGTGTTGCGGCCGCGACCCTTGTCGGAATTGCAGGAATGTGGGTCATGCGCCGCCGGCACGCAGGCCTCCTGAAACAGCAGCTGCTGTGGCGCGATGTCGGGGATGTCCTGCCGTTTCCTGCCTGTGTTGTTGACGGGCGCGGCCGGGCGCTGTTCTCCAATGACGGGTTCGAGCGGATGTTCCCGGATTCATCCCACGCCCCGCTGGCGCGGCTGGGCGAGCGGATCGGGGCATCGCCGGAGACCTCCGAGCGCATCGCACGCATGACGTCTGCGGTCGGCAAGGGCATTCCGATGACCGATGAAATGTCGGCGCGCAGCGAAGCCGATGGGATCGGCTGGTTCCGGGTCTCGGCGTTCCCGCTCGAGCAGTCCCCGGGTTGTGCGCTCTGGACGGTCGAGGACATCACGTCTCGCCGCCGCATGGAGCAGACCATCCATGACGAGCAGGCGAAGCTGGTCGATTTTCTGGAGAACGCGCCGATCGGCTTTTATTCGGTCGACCAGAACGGCCGCTTCCTGTTTGTGAACAACGCGTTCGCGGAATGGCTCGGTTATACGCCCGAGGATCTCGTTGCGAGCGAAATGCACCTGCACGATTTCCTGCTCAACCGGCCGGAGCACGGGACGAAGCCTTACCGACCGCTTGCTGCCTCGCCGGGCGGAGGCGAAGAGGCAGGCGGTTACGAGGTGATGCTCAAGGGCCGCGACGGCGTTCCGTTCCAGGTCTATATCGGCCAGACGGAAGTCGCCGGGCGTGACGGTGGCCTGCGCACGCGCTCCGTGGTCCGCGACCTGACGCCCGAACGCGAATGGGAGCAGGCGTTGCGCCGCTCCGAGCAGCGATTTGCGCGCTTCTTCGAGGACGCGCCGGTGGGAATCGTGCTGCTGGATGCCGAAGGCCGGGTCACGGAATCGAACAGGGCCTGGCGTGCGCTCGTCGCGCCGGTCGACCAGAAGCTGCTCGGACGCCGGATCACCGACTTCGTCATGGACGAGGATGACGGCAAGGTCACGACCTGGCTCGAGCGGGTCATGGCCGACGCCGATCTCGCGGCGCCGACGGACGTTCGTCTGCGCACCGCGACCGAAACGGGCGGCCCGCGGATCGCGACGATGTATGTGAGCCGGATGGACGACGGACAGGGCGGCATCTACGGACTGATCGTCCATTTCCTGGAGACGACGGAGCAACGCTCGCTCGAAGCGCAGTTCGCACAGGGCCAGAAGATGCAGGCGGTCGGCCAGCTGGCCGGCGGAATCGCCCACGACTTCAATAACCTGCTGACCGCGATGATCGGCTTTTGCGACCTGCTGTTGCTCCGTCACAGCCCGGGCGACCAGTCGTTCGGCGACATCATGCAGATCAAGCAGAACGCCAACCGCGCGGCCGGCCTTGTCCGGCAGCTGCTGGCCTTTTCCCGCCAGCAGACGCTGCAGCCGCGCGTCCTGTCCATGACCGACGTTCTGGGCGACCTGTCGAACCTGCTGCGCCGCCTGATCGGCGCCAACATCAGGCTGAACATGATCCACGGTCGCGACCTTCCGCCGGTGCGCGCCGACCAGGGCCAGGTGGAGCAGGTGATCATCAACCTGGCCGTCAACGCCCGCGACGCGATGGCGGAAGGCGGCGAGCTCACGATCGAGACGTCAAAGGAAACCCTCGTCACGACCGAGCGCCGCGGCGTCGAGCCGGTGCCCGCGGGCGACTATGTGGTGTTGAAGGTGTCCGATACGGGCGTCGGCATACCGAAGGAGAACCTCGAGCACATTTTCGAGCCGTTCTTCACGACCAAGGAGGTCGGCGAGGGCACCGGGCTCGGCCTGTCCACGGTCTACGGCATCGTGAAACAGACCGGCGGATATGTGCTGGTGGATTCCAATCCCGGCAAGGGCACGTCGTTCACGATCATGCTGCCGGCCCATGCGCAGCCGGTTGCCGCCCAGAGCGAGGCCGAAAAGTCGGAGGCACCCGGCGCGGCGGAGACAACCGGCGTCGGCACGGTCATGATCGTCGAGGATGAGGACGCGGTGCGGCTGTTCTCCGCGCGCGCGCTCCGCGCCAAGGGCTACAAGGTCGTCGAGGCCCGCACGGGCGAGGCCGCGATGGAGCTCATGGGCGTCGTCGAGGACCCGATCGATCTCCTGATCACAGACGCGGTGATGCCGGAAATGGACGGGCCGACCCTGATCAAGAATGTGCGGGACAAGACGCCGGAGCTTCCGGTGATCTGCATCTCGGGTTACGCGGAAGAGACGTTCCGCAACCGGCTCGGTGAGGACACGGACATCCACTTCCTGCCCAAGCCGTTCTCGCTCGCGCAGCTTGCCGGCAAGGTGAAGGAGGTGATGGATCGCGGGGGCGCCTAGGGCCGCACCGCTCAGTCGATCTCGACAACCTCGGCGGCGATGCTGCCCTTCACGAGCTCGATCCCGGCCAGGCAGTCCTGCTTGTTCTGATAGCCTTCGCCGCAGTCGGCGATGATCTTGTTGTTCGCTGCGCGCAGGCGCCAGCGCCACTCGCCAGCCTTGTCCTTGTAGAGTTCGTACGTGAGTCCCATCGCGTGGCCTTTCGATTCGGTTGTTCGCAGTCGGGTTGCGGCGGTCATGTCCACAACGCGCACGCCGGCACCGGGTTCCTGTCTCTCCGCGCAATGTCCGGAAACGCCCGGATTTTTGCCGTTCCCGACACGATCTGAGGCGAGAACAAAAAAAGAACTTTACAGGTAGAACAAAACCGGTACATTGACGCTCTGCCGCGCGGACCGGGGCGATTTGCCAGCCGCCGGAACCTGTGAAATAAGGGAGCGATCCATGGCCACATCAACGCTTCGCGTCGTCGAGGACAACATGAATTCCGAAGACCGGAAAAAGGCGCTCGACGCCGCGCTCACCCAGATCGAGCGGTCCTACGGCAAGGGCTCGATCATGCGCCTGGGCGACGAGAACGCCGTGGACATCGCGTCCATTTCCACCGGCTCGCTGGGCCTCGACATTGCGCTCGGCATCGGCGGCGTGCCGCGGGGCCGGGTGGTCGAGATCTACGGGCCGGAAAGCTCGGGCAAGACGACACTGGCGCTGCACGTCACCGCCGAGGCCCAGAAGGCAGGCGGCACCTGCGCCTTCATCGACGCCGAGCACGCGCTCGACCCGACCTACGCCCGCAAGCTGGGCGTCAACCTCGACGACCTGCTGATCTCCCAGCCCGACGCGGGCGAGCAGGCGCTCGAGATCGCGGACACGCTGGTGCGTTCGGGCGCGATCGATGTGCTGGTCGTGGACAGCGTGGCCGCGCTGGTGCCGCGCGCGGAGCTGGAAGGCGAGATGGGCGATTCCCTGCCCGGCCTGCACGCCCGGCTCATGAGCCAGGCGCTGCGCAAGCTGACCGGCTCGATCGCGCGGTCGGACACGACCGTCATCTTCATCAACCAGATCCGCCACAAGATCGGCGTGATGTTCGGCAGCCCGGAAACGACGACCGGCGGCAACGCGCTGAAGTTCTACGCCTCGGTGCGCCTCGACATCCGCCGGATCGGCTCGATCAAGGACCGCGACGAGGTCGTCGGCAACCAGACCCGGGTCAAGGTGGTCAAGAACAAGCTGGCGCCGCCGTTCAAGGTCGTCGAATTCGACATCATGTACGGCGAGGGCGTGTCGAAGATGGGCGAGCTGCTCGATCTCGGCGTGCAGGGCGGCGTGATCGACAAGTCGGGCGCATGGTTCTCCTACGGCAGCGAGCGGATCGGGCAGGGCCGTGAGAACGCCAAGACGTTCCTGCGGGAAAACCCGGACCTGGCCAACGAAATCGAGCAGAAGGTGCGCGCCAACGCCGGGCTCATTTCGGAGGCCATGATGGGCAAGCCCGAGGAGTTCGCCGAGGACGACGACGCACCGGCCGCGGCCGAAGGCGACTGAGCCGACACCACATCCGGATCGTGTGCGCGCGGCGTCCCGCTCGGGGCGCCGTTTGCGTGCCCGGGGGCCGGGCATGAACGGCGGGGCCAGCCTCGACACGGTTTCGGGCGCACGGTAAAACGCGACCGGACATTCCAAGCGGCTGCCGCCATGCGGCGGGCGCGCACCCTATCGAGCGAACCGGCTGACCCGCACCGTTCCGACGTTCCCCATGGCCACCACCAACGATATTCGCAGC
>JAEPNS010000003.1 GCA_017643325.1 Alphaproteobacteria bacterium
GCGGAAACCGCCTCGGCGGAATCGGCACCGGCCGCACCGGCGCCCGAAGTCGCGGAAAAGCCGGCCGAGCCGGTCGCTGCCGCACCGGCGCCTGAAAAGGCCCCGGCACCGGAAGCCGTCAAGCCGGCGGCCCCCGCGCAGCAGAGCCTGGCCGACATCAAACCGGCCAAGCCGCGCGAAGCCTCCGGCGCCGAAGAGGACATGCTGGAAATCCCGGCATTTCTCCGGCGTCAGGCGAACTGACCGCAACAGTGGCGAAAGCCCCGGATTTCTGAGGAAATCCGGGGCTTTTAGTTCGTAACATTCTGTAACAAAGAGTGATTTGTAGGCCGACGCGGCGACTTGTTACACCCACACTCGAAATTACATGTAAACGGCGCGGAAGCAGGCGCCGTATCGGGGCAAAAGAATGTCGAATGAAGTTCAAGACAGCGATATCTGGCAGCACACGCTGAAAAGCGAGATCGGCTGCAGCGGAACCGGCCTTCACACCGGCAACACCGTATCGATCTCGCTGAAGCCCGCCCCGGAAGACACGGGCATCGTGTTCCGGCGCACCGACGCCGGGAACGCGGACATTCCCGCCCATGTCGACAACGTCGTCGAGGCGACGCTCTGCACCACGCTCGGGAACGCCGACGGCGTCACCGTCTCCACGGTCGAGCATCTGCTGGCCGCGCTGGCCGGCTGCCATGTCGACAACGTCATCGTCGAGGTGGACGGCCCGGAAATGCCGATCATGGACGGCAGCGCCGCCCCGTTCGTCTTCCTGATCGAATGCGCCGGTCTCGTCGCGCAGTCGAAGCCGCGCCGGGTCATCGAGGTCCTGAAGCGCGTCGAGGTGTCCGAAGGCGGCCGCGAGGCGTCGCTCTCCCCGGGCAAGGGTTTCTCCGTCGGCTTCGAGATCGATTTCGAGACCGATGCGATCGGCCACCAGGACAAGAACGTCAAGCTGGTCAACGGTACCTTCAAGGGTGAAATCTCGCGCGCGCGCACATTCGGGTTCGCGGAAGAGGTCGACCGTCTGCGCGAGATGGGCCTGGCCCGCGGCGGCAGCCTCGAGAACGCGGTTGTCGTGAGCGGCGACGAAATCCTCAACGAGGAAGGCCTGCGCTACGACGACGAGTTCGTCCGCCACAAGATTCTCGACAGCGTGGGCGACCTTTACCTCGCCGGTGCGCCGATTTCGGGCCACTTCCAGGGATACCGGTCCGGGCACGCCATGAACCACGCGATCGTGCGTGCGCTGTTTTCGGACCCGACGGCCTGGCGCTATGTCGAGGCCGAGGCCGAGGAACCGGAACTGCTCGTCGCCAACGGCTGACCGGCCACCCGAACCATTCTCCTGACGGGCCGGTTTTCCGGCCCGTTTTTGTTTGAATCCCCCGGTCCGTGGTATAAATCGTGGATCGTACGGACGCGCCGCTGATGGGCAAGGGCGCGCCGGCAAGGGACAAACTGACGGAACGCCTGCGCCTCCGATGACCAACCGCTCACGATTCATACGCCCGCGCACGCCCGCACTGGTGCTGCTGGGCGCCCTCGCCCTCGCCGCCTGCTCGACCGACGAGCCGGAATATGTCGAACGGCCGGTGGAGGAGCTCTACAACGAGGCCGTCGACGCGGTCGAAACCGAGGAATACGCCCAGGCGGCGGACCTGTTCCTCGAGGTCGAGCGCCAGCACCCCTATTCCGTGTGGGCGACGAAGGCGCAGCTGATGTCGGCCTTCAGCTACTACTCCGACGGCCAGTATGACGACGCGATCCTCGCGACGGACCGCTTCATCCAGCTGCATCCGGGCAACCGCGACGTCGGCTATGCCTACTACCTCAAGGCGCTCAGCTATTACGAGCAGATCAGCGATGTGGGGCGCGACCAGCGCAACACCGAACAGGCGCTCCTGTCGCTCGAGGAGGTCGTCCGGCGGTTTCCCGAGTCCGATTATGCGCGGGACGCGCGCCTGAAGATCGACCTGACCCGCGACCACCTGGCGGGCAAGGAGATGGAAGTCGGCCGCTACTACCACGAGCGCGAGAACTACCTGGCCGCGATCAACCGATACAAGGTCGTGATCGAGAACTACCAGACAACCACCCACGTGCCCGAGGCACTCCATCGCCTGTCCGAGGCCTACATCGCGCTCGGCATCGAGCCCGAGGCACGCGCCAACGCCGCGGTGCTCGGCCACAACTTCCCGGGCAGCGAGTGGTATGTCGACAGCTACTCGCTGGTCGAGGGGGAGACGGAGCTCGATCTCGACGGCGACGGCGAACCGGATGTCCGCCCGCAAGAGCGCGGATTCTTCGGCCGCCTCTGGCCCTTCTAGTCCCGCATGCTGCTTGAGCTGTCGATCCGGGACGTCGTCCTGATCGACCGGGCCGACCTGTCGTTCGGCCCCGGGCTCAGCGCGCTCACAGGCGAAACGGGCGCCGGCAAGTCCATCCTCCTCGATGCGTTCGGCCTGACGCTGGGTGCACGCTCGGATTCCGGACTTGTGCGCTCGGGCGCGGAGCGGGCGACGGTGAGCGCCACGTTCGACGAATCCGTGCGCGGCGACATCGCCGACCTGCTGGACGAGGCGGACATCGTGATCGATGCCGGCGAGGACGTGATCCTGCGCCGTGTGGTCGGCAAAGACGGGCGCAGCCGCGCCTTCGTGAACGACCAGCCGGTCAGCGTCGGCCTGCTGCGCCAGATCGGCGACGCGCTGGTGGAAATCCACGGCCAGTTCGAGCGCTTCTCCCTGGCGGAGGCGGCCCAGCAGCGCAACGCCCTCGACGCCTTCGCCGGATTGTCGGGCCAGCGCGACAAGGTCGCGCAGCTTCATGCCGCGTGGCGGACCGCCGCCGACACGCGCCGCGCGGCCCTGGAGGCCGCAAGCGCATCCCAGCACGAGGCGGACGAGCTGCGCGCCGCCCTCGACGAGCTCGAACGCCTCGACCCCCGCGAGGGCGAGGAGGCCGAGCTCACGTCCCGCCGGCAGTTGCTGCAGAACGCCACACGGCTCGTCGAAACCCTGAACGAGGCGTCCGATGCGCTGTCCGGCGAACCGGGCGCGGATATCCTGCTGCAGCGCGCCGCGCGGCTGCTCGAGCGCGACGACGCCATCGCCGGCGGCCGGCTCGCGCCGGTCATCGCGTCGCTGGACAAGGCCGGGGCGGAGCTCGCCGAGGCGGTCCAGGAGCTCAACTCCGTCGCCCACGCGCTCGATGCCGACCCGGGCGAGCTCGAGACCGTCGAGGAACGCCTTTTCGCACTGCTCGCGGCTGCCCGGCGTCACGGTGTCAGCGCCGACGAACTGCCGCTCGTGCGCGAACAGGTGGCCACGCGCCTGCTCGCCATCGACGACCGGGACAACCATCTCGACGCGCTGTCGCAGGCCGTCGAGACATCGCGCCGCGCCTACAGCGAGGCCGCCGAAAAGCTGTCGGCCGCGCGCCAGAAGGCCGCGCGCAGGCTCGACAAGGAGATCATGCAGGAACTCCCGCCCCTGAAGCTCGAGAATGCGGCGCTCGCAACCCGCGTATCGCGGCTCGACGAGGGCGACTGGTCGGCCACCGGGATCGACGCGGTCGCCTTCGAGGTCTCGACGAACCCGGGCGCCGAGCCCGGCCCGCTGGGCAAGATCGCATCCGGCGGCGAGCTCAGCCGGTTCATGCTCGCGCTGAAGGTGGTGCTGGCGGGGACGTCCGGGTCGCGCACCATCGTCTTCGACGAGGTCGACACCGGAATCGGCGGCGCGACGGCCGCCGCCGTCGGCACCCGGCTCGCGGACCTGGCGGGCGGCGGGGAGAACCAGCAGATCCTGGTCGTGACCCACAGCCCCCAGGTCGCCGCCTCGGCCAGGGCGCACCTGCGTGTCGAGAAGCAGTCGGGCGGCAACAGCAACCGCACGGACGTCACCCTGCTCGACCCCGACGCACGGCGCGAGGAGATCGCGCGCATGCTCGCGGGGGCGGAAATCACCGACGAGGCGCGCGCCGCGGCCGAGCGCCTCCTCAGCGGCGAACAGGAACCCTCCGTCCAGGCGAACGCGTGAGCCCCGAGGCGCGCGAGCAGGCGATCGGATGGGGCTGGATCACTGCCATGGTGGTGATCTGGACGGGCTTCCACATGTCCGGGCGCATCGGTGCGGACCTGACCCTGACCCCCTTCGACCTGACGACACTGCGGTTCGCGGTGGCGGGGCTGTTGTTCCTGCCGTGGCTGCTCAGGCACGGGCTCGGCGGCATCAGCTTCGCGCAGGCGCTGCTGCTGGCGATGACCGCGGGACCCGGCTTCGCCTTCTTCGCCTTCGCAGGCTACCAGTTCGCGCCCGCGGCCCATGGCGGGGCGATCCTGTCCGGCGCCCTGCCCCTGTGCACGGCGCCGCTGGCCTGGTGGCTCGCCGGCGAGCGGATGAGCACCGCGCGGATCCTGTCCGTCACCATGATCTTCGCCGGCGTGCTGTTTCTCGTGTTCGACGCGACCAGCCGGCCCGAACCGAACGTCTGGATCGGCGACCTTTCCTTCTTCATCGGCGCCGCATCCTGGTCCGTGTTCGCCGTGCTGGCGCGCAAATGGGGCGTCACCCCGATCCGCAGCGCCGCCATCGTCGCCACCTTCTCGGCCGCGACCTTCACCCCCGTCCACCTGCTGTTCCTGCCCTCCAACCTCCTCGCCGCCCCGTGGCAGGAGGTGGCGGCGCAGTGGGTGTTCCAGGGGATCATCGTCTTTTTCGGCTCGACCTTCGGCTACCCCCGCGCTGTCGCCGCGCTGGGCGCGACGGCCACCGCCACCGGCGTCGCAATCGTCCCGGCGGCCGTGACCGTGATCGCATGGGTCGTGCTCGGCGAGACGCTCGACGCGCTCGCGATCGGCGGCGTGGTCCTCGTGGTGACCGGCATCCTCGCCGGGACGCTCCGGTTCCGGACCCGCCGTACCGCCCGGGCGGATGACGACGCGCCCGCGACGAACTAGATTTCCCAGCCATGAGCGACGTCGCCGACATACCGCCCGGGGAACTGTCCGAGGACGAGGCCCGGGCCGCGCACGCCCGGATCGCGGACGAGATCCGCCTGCATAACGAGGCCTACTACCAGGACGACGCCCCGACCGTGTCCGATGCGGAATACGACGCCCTGTTCGCGCGTCTGCTGGCGCTGGAGGAGGCCCACCCGGGCCTCAGGACCGAGGACAGCCCGACCCAGCGCGTCGGCGCGGCGCCGGCGCAGGGGTTCGCGAAGGTGCGCCACAGTGTGCCGATGCTGTCGCTGGGCAACGCCTTCGACGAGGCGGATGTCGGCGAGTTTCTCGCGCGCATCCGCCGGTTCCTGAACCTGCCGGAAGACGATGCCATCGACATTGTCGCGGAGCCCAAGATCGACGGGCTTTCGGTGTCGCTGCGCTACGAGAAGGGCCGCTTCGTGCGCGGCGCGACCCGGGGCGACGGCAGCGAGGGCGAGGACATCACCGCCAACCTGCGCACGATCGGCGACATCCCGGACAAGATTGCGGGCGACGTCCCCGACGTGATCGAGGTCCGTGGCGAGGTCTACCTGCCGAAATCCGCCTTCCTGAAGCTCAACGCCGCGCACGAGGAAGCCGGCGCAAAGGTCTTCGCCAACCCGCGCAACGCGGCGGCCGGCAGCCTGAGGCAGCTGGATGTCGCCGTGACCGCGAAGCGGCCGCTGCGGATGTTCGCCTATTCGTGGGGCGAGTTGAGCGCGGAGATCGCCGACACCCAGTGGGAATTCCTCGAAAGGATCTCCGGCTGGGGGTTCCAGACCAATCCCCTGTCGCGACGGTGCGGGACGCTCGAGGACATCATCGCCTTCCACACGGATGTCGGCGAACAGCGCGCGAGCCTCGACTACGATATCGACGGCGTCGTCTACAAGGTGAACCGGCTGGACCTGCAGCGCCGGCTCGGCTTTGTCAGCCGGGCGCCGCGCTGGGCCATCGCGCACAAGTTCCCGGCCGAACAGGCGATGACGGTCCTCAACGACATCGACATCCAGGTCGGACGCACCGGCTCCCTCACCCCGGTCGCGCGCCTCGAACCGGTCACGGTCGGCGGCGTGGTTGTCTCGAACGCGACGCTCCACAACGAGGACGAGATCCGCCGCAAGGACGTGCGCATCGGCGACACCGTCGTGGTCCAGCGCGCGGGCGACGTGATCCCGCAGGTGGTCCGCGTCGTTGCGGACAAGCGCCCGAAAGGCGCCACCCCCTACGCGTTCCCCACACACTGCCCCGTCTGCGGGTCCGAAGCCGTGCGGGGCGAGGACGAGGCCGTGCGCCGCTGCACGGGCGGGCTGATCTGCTCGGCGCAGGTCGTCGAGCGCCTCAAGCATTTCGTCTCCCGCGACGCCTTCGATATCGAGGGGCTCGGCGCCAAGCACATCACCGCGTTCCATGCCGACGGGTTCGTCGACGGCCCCGCGGATATCTTCCGGCTGAAGGCGCGCAGGGACGTGCTCCTGGAACGCGAGGGCTGGGGCGAACAGTCGGTCGACAACCTGCTCGACGCGATCGAGGAGCGACGAACCATCGGCCTCGACCGGTTCATCTATGCGCTTGGAATCCGGCAGGTCGGCCAGGCCACCGCGCGGCTTCTGGCGCGCAACTACGGCACCCTCGACGCCTGGCGGGCGGCGATGAACGCCGCGCAGGACCGCGAGAGCGCGGCCTACCGGGACCTGCTGGATATCGACGGCATCGGCGCATCCGTCGCCGAGGATATCCTTGCCTTCCTGCACGAGGACCATAACCGGCAGGTGCTCGATGACCTCGACGAACTGCTGGAGATCGAGGCGCTCGAGGCGGCCGACACGGACACCCCCGTCTCCGGCAAGACCATCGTCTTCACCGGCACGCTGGAGAAGATGACCCGGTCCGAGGCCAAGGCGCGCGCCGAGGCGCTGGGGGCGAAGGTGTCGGGTTCGGTCTCGTCGAAGACGGACCTGGTCGTGGCAGGCCCCGGCGCCGGGTCGAAGGCCAGGAAAGCCGCCGAACTCGGCATCGAGACCATCGACGAGGACACCTGGATCGACCTGATCGGCGGCTGACGCCGTCTCACCGGACGAAACATGTCAACGGATCGGCTCGCGGTTCACGCCGCGCCCGCTACGCTTTCGAGAAACGAAACAGGGAGATGCGCCATGCCCCTTTCCGACAATCTCGCCCGGTTCGCCGATATCGCCGAAGACACCGAAGCGTTCCAGGACGTGCAGGACCCGGCCAACCGCCGGGTCATCAAGTATCCTGTCGCCCGGCACTCGGCCTATTCGCCGATCCGCAACCGCGAGGACCTGACGGTCGCCATCCTCGAATCCATGCCCGGCAAGGGGCCGAAGCTGCACGCCCACGACTACCCGGAAATCTTCTTCTGCCAGGAAGGCCGGTACGGGATCGTCTGGGGCGATCACGGCGAACACTGCGTGACCCTGAACCCGCTCGACACCTTCGCGGTGCCCCCGGGCATCAACCGGCTGGTGATGAACACCGGCGACTCGCCGGGGACCATGATGGTGCTGTTCGACACGACCCGCCGCGACCCGAACGAGGGGATCACCATGCCGGAGCACGTGATCGCCGAGGAGCGGGCGTCAGGCAAGGACTACACCCGCCGCGCCGCCGCGGGCGTGCCCATGACCGAGGACGAGGTCGCCGAATATGTCGGCCTGTTCGCCGATCTGCCGGTTGCCGGAACGGACGGTGACATGCGCGTGAAGCGAGTCATCCGGACCGGCGACGGCGACGCGGCCATCGCCCACCCGCACAACCTGACCATGACACTGCTGGAGAGCGATCCGGGCGAGGCAAGCGACGAGTCCGCGCCTGCCGCGGACGAGTTGCTGATCTGCCTGAACGGCGCGGTGACGGTCGAAAGCCATGGCGAGGCGGTCTCTATGGCGCGCTTTGACACGCTCCCGGTGCCCGCCGGGACGCCGCGCAGGCTGGTCAACGGCTCAGGCGAACCGGCGACGGTGCTCGTGGTCGGGAAGCCCTGAGCGGAGGCTGAGTTCTTCATATGTCATGCCCGGACTTGATCCGGGCATCTCGGCACAGACCGAGACGAGATGCCCGGATCAAGTCCGGGCATGACGAGAATATGACAGGCCATTCGTAGGAGGTTTAGTTACCCGCTTCGCCCACCTCGAACGCGTCGCGCAGTTCCTGCGGGACCTCGCAGGCGCCGATCTTTCCGGTCTCCGGGTCGGGCCGCACGCAGACATGGACGGTGTGCCCCTCCGCGATGACATCGCCCGAGCCGGCGTGGGAAATCCGGTGGCTCACGGTCAGCGAGCGCGAACCCCAGCGGCTCACCTCGCTGCGCACCTCGATGTCGTCGCCCCACTTCGCGGGCGTGCGGAACTCGAGATGGGCATCGACGATGGGCGTGTGCACGCCGAACCTGTCCGCCAGCTCGCGCGCCGACAGGCCCGCCTTCTCGAACAGGGTGTGGGTGTTGACGTCGCACCACCTGAAATAGTTCGGGTAGTAGACGATGCGTGCCGGGTCGCAGTCGCCGAACTGCACCCGCTGGGCAATGGTCGAGACAACACCGCTCATGCCGCGCTCCGGTTTTCGTAGCTGTCCATGAATTTCGGCGCGAGCGCGCGCAGACGCTCGTCGTCGATGCGCCCCGAGCGGGTGATATAGGAATAGGCGAAGTCCAGCGGCGCCAGCTTCATGTGGTCGGCGAAGTCCTCGTACCAGCGCGCACTGGTTGTCGCCGCGCGGACAAGCTTCTCGACGATCGGCCGACGTTCGGCCTCGTAACGCTCAAGCCCCGCGCGCAGGTCGTCCGGCTCCGCCTCCAGCGCCTCGACAAGCGCGATCACGTCCTCCATCGCCAGCCGGGTGCCCGACCCGATGGAAAAGTGCGCCGTGTGCAGCGCGTCGCCGACCAGGACCATGTTCAGGTGCGACCAGCGGTCGTTCCACAGCAGCGGGAAGTTCCGCCAGTTCGACTTGTTGGTGATCAGCGGCTTGCCGTCGAGGGTTTCGGCGAACAGCTCCGCGCATTTCGCGGCGGATTCCTCCTCGCCCATGGTCGCGAAGCCGGCCTCCAGCCAGGTCTCGCGCCCGCACTCGACGAGGAAGGTGCTCTTGCCCGGCTCGTAACGATAATGGTGCGCGTTGAACGGGCCGTAGTCGGTCTCGATGAAGGTCTGGGTCAGCGTGTCGAAGGGCTTTTCGACCCCGTACCAGGCGAACTTGTTCGGCAGGTAGGACAGCGAGGTTGCGAAGTCGCCCTCGAACGACCGGCGCACCATCGAGTTGACGCCGTCCGACGCGATGATCAGGTCGGCGTCCGCGAATTCGGCCACCGACGGCACCACCGTATCGAACCGCAGATCTGCACCCACGGCCGACGCGCGTTCCTGCAGCAGCTGGAGCAGCTTCAGGCGTCCGATGGATGAAAATCCGACGCCGTCGATGGTCACCGTCTCGCCGCGATGGACAAGGGTCATGTCCTGCCAGGTCTCCATCTCCGGCGTGATGAGGTCGTGGGTCTCCGGGTCGTCGCCGCGCAGGAACTCCAGCGCGCGATCGGAAAACACGACGCCGAACCCGAAGGTGGCGTCGGGCGGGTTCTGTTCGTAGACCCGCACCTCCGCATCCGGGTGACGCTTCTTCCAGAGCGTGGCGAAATACAGGCCGGCGGGCCCGCCGCCGACGACGGCAATACGCATGTTCTTTTCCATCCTTCTCTTCCAAGCACCCTTCGAGACGCTCGTTTCACTCGCTTCTCAGGATGAGGACGGAGAAATACTAGCGACCTCATCCGGAGGAGCCGCCGAAGGCGGCGTCTCGAAGGATGCTTGGTAAAACTTCCCTAGGCCGCCAGCGGCTTCAGGCCCATGATCTCGCGCGCCTCTTCCGGCGTCGCGGGCTCCATGCCGAGCTCGCGAATGATCCGGACGATCCGCTCGACCAGCTGCACGTTGTTCGCCAGCACGCCGCGCTCGTAATAGAGGTTGTCCTCCAGCCCGACCCGGACATGCCCGCCGAGCAGCAGCGACTGGAGCGCCGCGTTGAGCTGCGCGGGGCCGATGGCGCTCACGTTGAAGTTCGCGCCCTCGGGCATCAGGTCGACCATGTCCTGCAGGATCTTCGGCGAATAGGGCATCGCGCCCTGAAAGCCGCGGTCGGCGCCGAGCACGAAGTTGATGAAGTACGGCGGCTCGTCGAGCCCCTCGGCCAGCAGGCGGTTCACGTCCTGCAGCAGGTGGGTCGGGCTGAACACCTCCCACTCGGGCTTGATGCCCTTGTCCTTCATCTTCGTCGCCAGCTCGCGGCAGCGCTCCGGCGAGGTGTTCATGAGGATCTCGCGCCCCTCGAAGTTGGCGACGATGGTCGTGGGGTCGAGCGTGCACATCTCCGCGCCCGCTTCCATGCCCTTGAGCCGCTCCTCCCAGGCGATCTCCAGGAAACCGTCGGTGGATTCCTTCAGCATGTCACCGTTGATGCCGCCGCCGGTGGAGTTGTTGAGGATGATGTCGCACCTGTCCCGGATACGCTCGTTGATGTCGCGATAGATGTCCGGGTTGCACGTCGCCTCGTCATCCGGCCGGCGCGCATGCACCGCCACCACCGACGCGCCCGCGTCGTAGCAGCGATGGACGTCCTCGGCGATCTCCTCGGGCTGGGTCGGGATATTCGGGTTCTGCTTCTTGCTCGCCATCCCGCCCGTAGGCGCGATGGTGACGATCACCTTGCGTTCGGCCATGTCGTTTCCTCCCTCGCTTCAGATTGTAGGGAACTTCTAGCCCAGTTTCCTGTTAGTCAGGAAATCCATTTATCTATAATCATGAACCATATCTGAATAACGAAAGCCGGATCCATGGACGCTCGGGTCCTCGAATATTTCCTGCGGGTGGTCGAACTCGGCAGCATCAACCGCGCCGCCATCGAACTCGGATTGTCGCAGCCGTCCCTTTCGCGCTGGCTGACGATGCTGGAGCACGACATCGGCTCCCCGCTGCTCATCCGCACCCGCAAGGGCGTACACCCCACCGACGCGGGCCAGCAGCTCGCCGAACGCGCACAGCCGATCCTGAGACAGCTCGACCTGCTGCGGGACGAGGTTGGACAGGGTGCGGTCTCGCAGGTCGCGCTGGCGATGCCTTACTCGGTTCGCGTTCCGGTCACAGCACCGTTCGTCGGGCAACTGGCCACCGACACACCGCATATCACCCTGCGCCTGCACGAGGGCATGAGCAATACGATCCGCGCGCTGATCGAGGACGGCCTCGTCGACGTTGCGGTCATGGCCGCCACGGAGCATACGCCGGAAAGCTACGATTCAACGCCGCTGTTCAGCGAGAGCCTGTACCTGGTCGGGCCCGCAGACGCAGGCCTTCGCCGGGACATGGCGGTCGCGGGGCCCGATCTTGGCGAGGTGGACATGATCCTGCCCGGGCGCCCGAACGTCATCCGCGCGCAGGTCGAAGGGGCAATTGCAGGGGCCGGGGGCACCTACCGGAGCCGCTTCGATACCGACTCGATCGCCCTTTGCCTCGAACTGACGCGCCGGAACCTCGGCTTCACCGTGATGCCGGAATCCGCGCTCGGCGAACCGGACTCCGCTGGCACCGGCCTCAGCGCAGCGCCGATCGAAGGGCTGGAGCTGACATGGACCCTGTGCACGAACCGCGCGCGCAATCACTCAGTCGCCGTCCGCACCGTCAGCGAGCGCCTTCGCCGTTTCGCCGCCGAGCGGTGCGCCAACCCTGTCGCCCGGAATTAAGCGGTTTCCAGGCGGGCTTCGAATTTCTGTTCTGGATCGCCGCCCGACGCGATAGCATCATGCGAATACACCAGCGGCCCGCAATGAAGGGACCGCGACAGGGAGGCAAGCATGGCTCAACCGAAAGTCATCGTTAATCTGTACCCCGTCCTGCCGGCGGACGGCGAAGAGGACCGCGCCGCCAAACGGCCGATCGGGCGCGACGCGGCGCTCTACCACACCGTGCTCCACGAGATGACCGACGTGGTCAAGGCCGCCGACGAACTTGGCGCATGGGGTGTCAGCACCATCGAGCATCACTTGCACTCCGAGGGCTACGAGCTCGCGCCCTGCCCCGGCATCATCAATGCCCACTGGGCCAGCCAGGTGAAGAACGCACGCGTCGGCACGCTGGGCTATGTCGTCGGCACCCGCGACCCGATCCGGGTCGCCGAGGAAATGGCCGTGATCGACCATGTCTCGAAGGGCAAGTTCTTCGCCGGCTTCGCGCGCGGCTACCAGAAGCGCTGGACCAGCATCCTCGGCCAGCACGACGACATGCAGGCGACGATGTCCGACGGCAGCGATGCCGACAGGATGAACCGCGAGATCTTCGAGGAACGCGTCGACCAGATCCTGGCCTGCTGGACGCAGGAGACCGTCGAGTTCGACGGCAAGTACTACAAGGCGCCGTACCCCTACGACACGGGCGTTGAGGAATTTCCGGCGCGCGCAGTGGCGGAGAAGATGGGCGCCGAGGGCGAGATCGACGAGAACGGCGCGGTGCGCCGGGTCTCGGTCGTGCCGTCACCTTACCAGCAGCCGCACCCGCCGACCTTCACGGCGGTCAGTGCGAGCATGGAATCGATCGAGTTCTGTTCCGAGCGCGGCATCGTGCCGGTGTATTTCTCGAACATGGACGGCGTCGTCGCCATGTCCGAACACTATGTCGAGCATGGCAAGAAGAACGGCCGCCCGTGGCAGCACGGCGAGCGCCAGTGCATCGTCCGCTGGCCGCACTTCACCAACGGCCCCGAGGACGAGCGCCGGATCCTCGCCGAGCAGGACGAGGAGTTCTACAAGAACATCTACGGCTCGTTCTTCCCGTTCCTCGTGGACGGCGCGACCGACATGGTCGAGCGTATCCAGCAGACCGGCCTGTTCCCGTGCGGCACCGTCGACGATCAGATCGCCTACTGGCAGGACACCCTCGACAAGGTGCCGTGCGAGTATCTCTGCCTGATCTGGCATTACGCCCAGGCGCCGAAACAGTCGGTCATCGACGAGATCGAACAGTTCATGACCAAGGTGCTGCCGAACCTGAACATTCCGGAATTCCCGGAGTTCGAAACCTCGACGCCGTTCGCGCAGGCCGCGGAGTAGGCACGTCGGGCCGCGCCGCTCATCCAAGCGGCGCGGTTACAGCCTCCAGCCATTCGCGGACCGGGCCGTCGCCCGGGCCATCGAGTTGCATCCCGATCACGTCGCGCACGCGCGCATGATAGCCGTCCAGCCAGGCGCGCTCGTCGTCTGACAGCAGGTTCGCAACGACCAGGCGGCAGTCGATGGGAGCAAGCGTGAGCGTCTCGAAGCCGAGCATGGGGCGTTCGCCCCCCTCGATTCCTTCAGGCACCGTGACCGCGACGAGGTTCTCGATCCGGATGCCGTAGGCGCCTTCCTTGTAGAAGCCCGGCTCGTTGGAAATGATCATGCCCGGCTTCAGCGCGACGCCCGATCCCGCCTTCGCGATCCGCTGCGGGCCCTCGTGCACCCCGAGATAGCTCCCGACGCCGTGGCCGGTGCCGTGATCGTAGTCGAGGCCCGCCTGCCACAGCGCGTGACGCGCGAAGGCGTCGATCTGGGCGCCGCTGGTGCCCTCCGGGAACCGCAGCGTCGCGAGCGCGATGTGGCCCTTGAGCACCCGGGTGAAGCGGTCGCGCATCTCCTCGGTGGGATCGCCGATGGCGACCGTGCGGGTGATGTCCGTGGTGCCGTCGAGATACTGCGCACCCGAATCGACCAGGTAGAGCGAGCCGGGCTCCAGCGACCGGTTCGTCTCCGGAGTCACCCGGTAGTGCACAATCGCCCCGTTCGGCCCCGCACCGGAGATGGTGTCAAAACTCAGGTCCCGGAAATGCTCACCCGGCCCGCGAAACGCCGCGAGCCGCTCGGCGGCGGTGATTTCGTCGACATCACCGCCGGACGCGGCGTCGTCCAGCCAGTGCAGGAAACGCGTCACGGCCACCCCGTCGCGCTCGTGGGCCGCGCGGGTGCCCGCAAGTTCCGTCTCGTTCTTGATCGAATTCGGCAGGGTGACCGGGTCCTCGCCACGAACGATCTCGGCCGCGTCGAGGCGCGCGAACACCCATGACGCGGCACTCGCCGGCGCAACCCCCACCCGTTTGCCCGACAGCGCTCCCAGCGCATCGGCGAAGGAAGCCGGTTCGTGTATCGCCACGCCGTTGCCCAGATGTTTGCCCAGACCGGTCGAGAGCTTCTCCGCGGCCACGTACCAGTCGACGGTCGCATCCGCATGAAGGACCGCAAAACTCAGCGGCAGCGGCGTGTGATCGACATCGCCGCCGCGCACATTGAGAAGCCAGGCGATGGAATCGGGCTGCGTCAGGACGGCCGCGTCGAGCCTGTCCTTCTTGAGCGTCTCGGCGATCTCGGCGCGCTTATCGGCGCTCGCCTTCCCGGCGAACCGCTCCGCATGCGGTACGACGGGTTCCAACGGCGGTGGCGGGCGGTCGTCCCAGACCGCATCCAGCGGGTTGTCGTCCGTCGGGACGAGCTTCGCCCCCGCACCCTCGACGGCACCGGCGAGCCGCTCGCGCTGCGTCTGGGTGTGAAGCCAGGGATCGAAGCCGAGTTTCGCGCCTTCGGCCAGGTGCTCCCGCAGCCAGCCGGCCACCGGCTGCTCGGTCAGGTGGCGGTATTCATAGAGTTCGCCGTCAACCTGGTCGCGCACCTGCAGGGTGTAGCGCCCGTCCACGAAGATCGCGGCCCGGTCGTCCAGGATCACGGCCGTTCCCGCCGACCCGGTGAAGCCCGTCAGCCAGGCCAGCCGCTCGGCATCGGGCGGCAGGAACTCGTTCTGGTGTGCGTCGGCATGGGGCACGACAAAGCCGTCGAGGCCGCGCCGGACCAGTTCCGCGCGCAGCGCCGCGAGCCTTGCCGCGTGGTTGTTTCCGCTCATGGCGGGGAAGCTACGCGAGCCCCGACCGCAAGACAATCGACGGGCGCGACGCTAGGATAAGCCCCAACCAAGACAACAGGAGGAACCGAGATGACCCGCATCGATCCGCCGCCCGGACCCAGTGTCAGCATCGAGGACATGCAGTCGCGCGTGGCGCGCTTCAAGGAACTGAAGGGCAGCGACCTGTGCTTCATGGACCAGCGCATCCCCGGCCATGAGCGGGAGATGATCAACCTGCACGGGCTCGGCGTGACCGAGAACGAGGACGACCCCGATCTCGCGCCGAAACTGGGCAATGCGCACGGTTTCGCCCACGGGTTCGCGAAGTGCGAGCCCGGCTGCGGCGCGGCGCTCCACTGGCACGAGACCGAAGAGGTGTTTATGCCGCTGGACGGCACCTGGTCGATCTACTGGATGGACGGCGAGGAGGAGCGCGAGGTGATCCTCGAGGCGGGCGACACGGTGTCGGTGCCCATCGGCATCTACCGCGGCTTCAAGAATGTCGGGGATTCACCGGCCACGCTGCACTTCATTGTCGGCGGGCCGGACACCGGCAAGGTGCACTGGCACCCGTCGGTGATCGAGGCCGCCCGCGAGACCGGGCTCGCCGTGGATGACAACGGCCTCCTGATCGAGGTCGAGGCGGCCGAGTAGACGCCGCCCGGCCCCATGCAGGACTTCGGCACCTTCGACTATGTGATCGTCGGCGCCGGTTCGGCGGGCTGTGTGCTCGCCAACCGGCTGTCGGCCGACCCCGACGTATCGGTGCTGTTGCTGGAGGCCGGCGGCAGCGACAACTACTTCTGGATCCACGTCCCGGTCGGCTACCTCTACTGCATCAACAACCCGCGCACCGACTGGCTGTTCCGGACCGAGGCCGAGGACGGGCTGAACGGGCGTGCGCTCGACTACCCGCGCGGCAAGGTGCTGGGCGGCTGCTCGTCGATCAACGGCATGATCTACATGCGTGGCCAGAGCCGCGACTACGACCAGTGGCGCCAGCTCGGTAACACGGGCTGGGGCTGGGACGATGTACTGCCGTACTTCCTGAAGTCCGAGGACCAGGCCGCCGTCCCCGTGGACGAGATGCACGCGGAGGGCGGCGAATGGCGGGTCGAGAACCCGCGCCTGTCCTGGGCCCTGCTGGACGCGTTCCAGGAAGCAGCGGCGCAGGAGGGCATCCCCAAGACCAAAGACTTCAACCGGGGTGACAACCACGGGTGCGGCTATTTCCACGTCAACCAGCGCTCGGGCGTGCGATGGAACACCGCCCGGGCTTTCCTGAAGCCGGCGCGCAACCGGCCAAATCTGAAGATCGTGACCCACGCCGAGGCCGACCGGATCACATTCGACGGCAAGCGTGTGACCGGCCTGACGTTCCGCCGGAAAGGCGCACCCGCACGGGTCAATATTTCCGGCGAACTGATCCTGTCCGCCGGGTCGGTCGGCAGCCCGCAGATCATGGAGCTGTCCGGGATCGGCCGTCCCGACGTGCTCGGCGCGCACGGGATCGAGACCGTCCACGCGCTTCCGGGCGTCGGCGAGAACCTCCAGGACCACCTGCAGATTCGCTGTGCCTACAGGGTCTCCGGCGTACCGACGCTGAACGAGCGCGCCAACTCGCTGTTCGGCAAGGCCGGGATCGCGCTGGAGTACCTGTTCAAGCGGTCGGGCCCCATGTCGATGGCCCCGTCCCAGCTCGGCGCCTTCGCCAAGTCCGACCCGTCGCTGGAGTTCCCGAACCTGCAGTATCACGTGCAGCCGCTGACGCTGGAGAAGTTCGGCGAGCCGCTGCACGACTTCCCCGCCTTCACCGCCAGCGTCTGCAACCTCCGGCCGGAAAGCCGGGGCAGCATCCACATCAGGTCCGCGACGCCGGGGGACAAGCCGTCGATCCGGCCGAACTACCTGTCGGCACCGGCGGACAGGCAGGTCGCGGTCGAGGCAATCCGCCTGACCCGCCGTATCGTCGCCCGACCGGCGCTGGCGCAATTCCAGCCCGAGGAGTTCAAGCCCGGCCCGGGGATGGAAAGCGACGAAGACCTGGCGCGAGCTGCCGGTGACATCGCGACGACCATCTTCCATCCCGTCGGCACCGCGAAGATGGGCAGCGACGACATGGCGGTCGTCGACAACCGCCTGCGGGTCCACGGCCTGGCGGGCCTGCGCGTGGTGGACGCGTCGGTGATGCCGACCATCACCAGCGGCAACACCAACTCACCGGTCATCATGATCGCCGAGAAGGCCGCCGACATGATCCGCGAGGACCGGCGCGCGGGCGCAAAGCGTGCGGCCTAGGCCAAAACAAGCTCTCGCAACGAACAGCCGTATGGCACCTGCTCCAACACCATTGTCATGGCCGGACTTGTTCCGGCCATCCACGTCGGCGTGTCACGCTCAACACCGAAGAAACCGAAGGACGTGGATGCCCGCAACAAGTGCGGGCATGACGGAGGTTCGAGCCAACCTCAGAGTCTCCCAAAGTTCGACGTTCGAATGAGCCCTACTCCAGCACCAGCGTCGACCATTCGTCGCGGCGCAGGCGCGCGCGCAGGAACAGGCCCTGCGTGCGGTAGGCCGCAAGAACCTGCGGTTCCTGGGCGTGGAGCAGCCCTGACAGGATGACGGGCGCGCCGGGCGCACGCGCGCTCGAGATCGCCGGCGCGAGCTTCTGGAGCGGCCTTGCGAGGATATTCGCGAGGACCAGCCCGAACGGCGCGTGACTGCGCACCGACACCGCCTCGAGCCCCCGGCTTTCGAAAATCCGCATCCAGGACGCGACACCGTTGATGGCCGCATTCTCGCGCGCCCTGCGCACGGCAATGGGGTCGATGTCCGACGCCACGACCGGCATCCGCGCAGCCTTTGCCGCCGCGATCCCGAGGATGCCGGTTCCGCAGCCGAGGTCGAGGATCGGTGCGCGCACCTGTCCCGCCACGAGCAGGGCGTCGAGTGCCTCCAGGCAGCCGCGCGTCGTGCCGTGGTGGCCGGTGCCGAATGCCGTCGCCGCATCGACCATGACCGGGACCGCGCCGGCCGGGGCGGGATCGAGATGATAGGAATCGTGGATGTGGAACCGGCCCGCGCGGACCGGCTCGAACCGCGCCTGGTTCTCGGCGACCCAGTCGATATCGGGGAGCCAGACCACATGGACGGGCGGCACGGCCACGCCCGCCGCCGTCGCCGCGGCGGCAACGGCATCGTTCAGGGCCGCTTCGTCGGGCGCCTCGCCGCCGTAGGCGTTGATCCGGGATTCGCCCGTCCCCTCGATGGCGAACAGGGTCAGCGCGCCGGCGAACAGCTCGATTGCCTCGGCAAAGGCGTCCCCATGCGGTGTCGGGACGAAGAGCTCGATCTTCCAGACGGGACCGTTCGACACGGCGCTCAGACCGAATCCGCGGGCACCACGAAGCTGTCGAGCACCTTCTTGTCCCCCGCCTTGTCGAAGGAGATCGCGAGCTTGTTGTCGTCGATGGCGGTGATATGGCCGTAGCCGAATTTCTGGTGGAACACGCGCTCGCCGACACCGTAGCCCTGGGGTTCGGCGTGGATAAGCGTTGCCTCCGCGTCGCGGTCCGGCGTGCGCATGCGGCCCGCGCCGTACCCGCCGCCGTAGCTGCTGCCTGCGTATCCGCCGCCGCCATAGCCGAGCGAGCGCGACGCGCTGAACCGGTCGCCGCCGGAATACAGGCCCTGGTCGCTCTCCACCTCGACATGCTCGGGCGGCAGTTCGTCGATGAAGCGCGACGGGATGGCCGACTGCCACTGGCCGTGCACGCGGCGGTTGGCGGCAAACAGGATCGTCGCCTCGCGCTTGGCGCGGGTCAGCCCGACATAGGCGAGCCGCCGCTCCTCCTCCAGCCCGGCGAGGCCGTTCTCGTCCATGTTGCGCTGGTGGGGGAACAGGCCCTCCTCCCAGCCCGGCAGGAAGACCGTGTCGAACTCGAGGCCCTTGGCCGAATGCAGCGTCATGATGTTCACGAGGTCGCTGCCCGCGGCCTCGGTGTTCTCCATCACCAGCGAGACATGCTCGAGGAAGCCGGCGAGGTTGTCGAACTCCTCCATCGCGACGATGAGTTCCTTCAGGTTCTCCAGCCGCCCCGGTGCCTCGGGCGACTTGTCGTTCATCAGCATCTCGGTGTAGCCGCTCTCGTCGAGCACCATCTCGGCCAGCTCCGGATGCGGCAGGCCGTCCCGTCCGTCGCCGTTGAGCGCGCGCCAGCGCTCGAAATCGGTGACCAGCCCGGCGAGCGAGGAGCGGATGTTCGGACGCAGCTCGTCGGTGGTCACGATCTCCGACGCCGCCCGGTAGAGGCTGATCCCCGACGCGCGCGCGGCGGCGTAGAGGGTCTGGACCGTCGTGTTGCCGATGCCGCGCTTGGGCTTGTTGATGATCCGCTCGAAGGCGAGGTCGTCGTCCGGCTGCTGGATCACGCGCAGGTAGGCGAGCGCGTCGCGCAGTTCCATGCGCTCGTAGAAGCGCGGGCCGCCGACGACACGGTATGGCAGGCCGAGCGTCAGGAAACGTTCCTCGAACTCACGGGTCTGGAAACCCGCACGCACGAGGATCGCGATCTCGTTGAGGGGCACCGCCTTGCCGTCATCGTCGCCCTTGCGCTGGATGTCCTCGATCCGGTCGGAGACGACGCGCGCCTCCTCCTCGCCGTCCCACACGCCGTTGACCGTCACCCGTTCGCCGCCCTCGGCCTCGGTCCACAGGGTCTTGCCGAGCCGGCCCTCGTTCTTCGCGATCAGGCCCGACGCGGCGCCGAGAATGGGGCCGGTGGAGCGGTAGTTCTGCTCCAGCCGCACGATCTTCGCGCCCGGGAAGTCCTCCTCGAAGCGCAGGATGTTGCCGACCTCGGCCCCGCGCCAGGCGTAGATCGACTGATCGTCGTCGCCGACGCAGGCGATGTTCTTGTGTTTCTGGGCAAGCAGACGCAGCCACAGATACTGGGCGACGTTCGTGTCCTGGTACTCGTCGACAAGGATGTATTCGAAGCGGTCCTGGTATTCGGCAAGCACCTCGGGGTTCTCGCCGAAGATCGTCAGGTTGTGGAGCAGCAGGTCGCCGAAATCAGCCGCGTTGAGGGTCTTCAGGCGTTCCTGGTACCCGCGATAGAGATCGACCAGCCGCCCGCCCGCCAGGTCGCCCGCGTCCGCCGCGGAGACCTTGTCCGGCGTCAGGGCGCGATCCTTCCAGCGCTGGATCACGCCCATCAGGACGCGCGCCGGCCAGCGCTTGTCATCGATATTCTCCGCTTCCAGGAGCTGCTTCAGCAGGCGGACCTGGTCATCGGCGTCGAGAATCGTGAAGTTGTCCTTGAGCCCCACCAGTTCGGCGTGGCGGCGCAGGATGCGCGCGCCGAGCGCGTGGAAGGTCCCGAGCCAGATCGCCTCGGCGGGGCCGCCCACGAGATCGGCGACACGCTCGCGCATTTCACGCGCAGCCTTGTTGGTAAAGGTGACCGCGAGGACCTGGTACGGGCGTGCCCGGCCGAGTCGCAGCAGGTGCGCGAGCCGGGTCGTGAGGACGCGCGTCTTGCCGGTCCCCGCGCCCGCGAGCACCAGGACCGGACCCTCGAGGGTCTCCACGGCCTCGCGCTGCGGTTCGTTGAGCTGCGCGAGCCAGGGCGGCGACGCGACCTCGGAAACGCCGGTTTCCTGCGGTTCTTCAATGTGAAACGGATCGCTCATGGCAAGCGGTGAGTATACCACGGCCGGGTGATGAGTCGTGCCCGGTGCGCACCGGGTCCGGGCCCGATTGAACTTCACGTGAACCGGCTTCCCGCGCGCGAAACCGGTGCTATCATTTTGCCATGCCAGACGTCGCCGCCCTCGCCCCGCTCAAACGCCTCTTTGTGGCCCTGACCGCCGCCACGCTTCTGCTGGCGTCACCGCCGACGCATGCCGAGACGGACATCAACGCCTCGCTCCAGGCCGTCGTCGGCGTCGATTCACGCGTTCCCTCGAACGCACGCACCGCGGGCACCCTCGGCACGACCCGGCAGGGTTCGGGGGTGGTGATCTCCGACGACGGACTGGTGCTGACCATCGGCTATCTCGTGATGGAGGCGATCGAGATCAACATCACGCTCAACGACGGGCGCAGCATCCCGGCGTCCTTCGTCGCCTACGACCATGACAGCGGCTTCGGGCTGGTCCGGGCCGCCACGCCCATCGACGTGGCCCCGGCGGCGCTCGGCCAGTCGGGCGACATGGGCGTGAGCACCCAGGTCCTGATCGGCAACCGCCACGGGCCGGACTCGGCGCAGGGCGTCTTCGTGGTCGACCGGCGGGAGTTCGCGGGACCCTGGGAGTATCTCCTCGACAGCGCGATCTTCACCTCGCCGCCCAATCCCGAGTTCAGCGGCGCCGGCCTGTTCGACGCCGAGGGCCGCCTGATCGGGATCGGGTCCCTGTTCGTCGGCAACGCGGCCTTCTTCAACCAGCCGGTGCCCGGGAACATGTTCGTGCCCATCGACGAACTGAAACCGATCCTCGACCAGCTGGTCGCCGCCGGCCGCAGGACCGAGCCTTCGCGGCCCTGGCTGGGCGTCTTTCCCGCCGAAGTCCGCGAACGCGTGTTCGTCGAGCGGGTCTCGACCGACAGCCCGGCGGCGCGCGCGGGGATCGAGCCGGGCGACCTGATCGTCGCGGTCGGCGACACGCCCGTCGCCAGCATGTCCGGCTATTTCCGCGCGGTCTGGCGCGACCGCTCGGCGGGCGACACGGTCACCCTGCGGGTGCTCAACGCGATCGGCGAGGTCCGCGAGGTTCCGGTCGAATCGATGGACCGACGCGACTGGCTGCGCCTCGACCCGACGCTCTAGCCACCGATCCCCGTCACGCATGTTCCTCGTCGCGCGCGCGCCGCAACGCATCGTTGTGGGCGCGAGTCACGTCCAGTGCGTTGACGCTGCCACGCAGCTTCATGGTCTCGCGCCCCGAGACGACGGCGACGTTCTGGCGGTCGACGCCGTCCAGCATCCGCATCGCCTGCTCCAGGCTGTCGCCCACGAGCAGTACACCGCCCGCCGCGTGCGCCGCGGCGCCGACCGTTTCCGGCCGCTCGCTGTCCTCGCCGCCCATGAGCGCCGCGTTGAGGTCGGCGTAGTTCACGATCCCCTTCAGGACGCCCTCCTCGTCGACGACGTAGACCTCGCCGTGGGGAGAATTCCGCAGTTTCTCGTGCAGGCTCTCAAGCGGCTGGTCGTCGCGGATTGACGGCACATTGGTCCGCATGACCCGGGCCACGGACATTCCCTGCAGCACCGCCTGGTCGTGGCCGCTGGACACGTCGAGGCCGCGCCGGCGGAGCTGGGCGTGGAAGAAGGACTTGCCGAAGAACTGGTGGGTCAGGATCGAGGCCGCGGCGGTCGCGATCATCACGGCGACCGTAAGCTCCGACGAGCCCGTCAGCTCGAAAATGATGAAGATCGTCGACAGCGGCGCCCCCATCACGGCGCCCGCGAGCGCACCCGTCCCGATGAGCGCGTAGGCGGGCACGCCCGAGAACTGGTCGGGAAAGAAGCTTCCGGCGATGAAGCCGAATGCGCCGCCGACCGTCGCGCCCAGCACAAGGGAGGGCGAGAACACGCCGCCGCCGAAGCCGAACCCGATGCACACCGCGACGGCCACGATCTTCGCCACAACGAGGATCAGGAGGAACTGCAGATCAAAGCCGCCGCGCAGCGCGACGTCGGCGGTCGTGAAACCGACGCCGAGGACCTCCGGGACCTGCAGCGCGAGCAGCCCGAGCAGGATGCCGCCGAGCGCCGGCTGCACCCATCGCGGGATCGGCGTTTTGCCGATGGCGGCATCCACCGCGAGGATCGACCGCATGAACACGATCGCCACCACCGCGCACACGACGCCGAGCAGCAGGAACGCCGGGAACTCCCACAGCGAAATCAATTCGTGGTCGGGCACCGTGAAGGAAGGCTCCGAGCCGAAATAGAAGCGGCCGATGGCGGTGCCGGTCACGGCGGAAATGAAGATCGGTGCGCCCGCCTTCAGCGAAAGGTTGCCGACAACGAGTTCGATGGCGAACACCGCGCCCGCAACGGGTGCGTTGAACAGCGAGCCAATCGCGGCGGCAACCCCGCACCCGAGGAGCGTGCGTGTCTGCGAGCGGTCGAAATGCAGGCGCTGGGAGATCCATGAACTGATCGTCGCCCCGAGATGCACGAGAGGGCCCTCACGGCCGGTCGACGCCCCGACCCCCAGCGATCCGGCATGGACCGCCGCAGACACCAGTCCGTCGCGCAGGGATATCCGCCCGCCGCGCAGCGCCGACGCCTCGATGACATGGGCGATGGCGTGGGCGCGGCCGCCGCCGTGATAGACGTGCAGGAAGATCCCGATCAGCAGCCCGCCGGCGGTGGGCACCAGCATAATTTCCCACCAGTCGAGGTTTGCCCGGGTCGGGACGATCGCATCCAGTGAAAATCCGAACAGGCTTTCCTGAATACCGTCCACGCCGAGCCGGAACAGCAGTGCGCCATACGCCGACGCGACACCCACCGCGAGCGCCATGACACCCAGCAGCAAGTGCTCGTTCCGCAGGACGCGGCGCAGTTGCAGCCGCGCCCGGACGACGATCGGCGGACGCACGCGGTTCCCTCCTGTCGGTGACCCGACGGAACGGCTTTTAACACGGGGATTCCGGGGAAGTCAGCGCACGATCGGCATGGGTGCTATGCCGCGCTGTTGCCGCCCACCACGCGGAACGGCTTCGGAACAGGCGCGCACATCATGCAGTTCCGGCCCGCATTCTTCGCGGCGTACAACGCGGTATCGGCGCGGTTGACGAAATCCTCGATGTCCTCTGAGCCATGAAAGGCCGCCGCGCCGATGGAAATCGTCACATTCGCGATGGCCTCGCCCGTCGACTTGCGCCGGATGCTCTTGCCCGCAACGGTTTCGCGGATCTGTTCGGCGACCGACACTGCGCCGTCGAGGGTCGTCTTCGGCAGGATGATCGCGAACTCCTCGCCGCCATAGCGCGCCGGCGTGTCGAGACCCTTCGTGCAGTCTTCCAGGCAACGCCCGACCAGCTGGATCACCTGATCGCCAAGCTGGTGCCCGAACGTGTCGTTGAATTTCTTGAAATGGTCGATGTCGAGGATCAGAAGCGAAAGCGGCGCTCCATCCTGCTGGGCATTCTCGACTGCACCGGCGAGGTTTATGTCGAAGGCCCGGCGGTTCTGCAGCCCGGTCAGGGCATCGCACATGGCTTCCTGCCGGATTTCCGCGATCTTGCCGTTCAACTCGATGATCTGCTGGTTCGAATTTTCGAGGCGCTCGTTGACCTCGCGGTTCTTCGCCACCATGCGTTGGGTTTCGTCGACGATGCCCGACACGATTCGACGGACCTCGTCGGCCGCCACGTTGGCGCTCAACGCCCCGTCGGCTGTTGCGAGGGTTTCGCCGTAGCGCTGCGCTTCTTCACCGGCTTCGCCCAGCAGTTCCATTACCTTCGCCACCGATGTCTCGATCTCGGCGCTGGCATGCATCAGTTCGATATCACGCTCGTCTTCGGAATTGCGGGACCGCACGGACATGCACCGCGCGTAGAGCGCCTGGCAGACATCCTCCGGAAACCCGTCGCCCTGTTCGACGATCTTGTCGATGCGGTGGACGAGGTCGGTGTCGGTCCCCGAATAGTATGTGAACCAGATCAGGTAGTTTTCCGGTGTCGGCGCGATGCCCAGGTTCTCCATGCGCCGCTGCGCACACTTCGCCACATGGGCGACGTCGGCGGGCTTGGCGCTTGCGGGCATGTCTCGGTCTCCGCGGGGAACAGTCAGCGGTGACATTTAGCCGCGAAATCGTTGACAAACCCTTACCGGCGTTCCGGAGACGCCCGGAAAACCGGCAAAATTGTTCCGGTTCACAGGCTCCCGCCGAGCGCACGCACGTCGGAGGCCGCCTCGGATACGAGCCAGTCGCGGAACTTGGCAATTTTCGGCAGGTCGGCGGATGCCTTCGGGCACACGACGAAGTATCCGTAGGGAGCCGGAAGGGCCACGTCGAACAGCCGAACCAGGCGCCCGGAAATCATGTCACGCGCGGCAAGCACCCGGCGCGCCAGCGCGACCCCCTGCCCCTCCACCGCGGCATCGATCACCATGCTGGTCTGGTCGAACTGGGGCCCGCGCGACACATCGACCGGCTCGACATCCGCGGCAGCAAACCAGAGCGGCCAGTCGTTGCGGCTGAGATCGTGCAACAGGACGTGGCGGGCCAGATCGGACGGCGCCTCCAGAGGCGGACCGGACTCCAGCAGCTTCGGACTGCAGACCGGAAATATCTCCTCACGGGCCAGCGGCACGACATGCAGGTCCGGCCAGTCGCCGGTGCCATGCCGGACCGCCATGTCCACGTCGTTCCGCGCGAAATCGATATGGTCCATCGATGCGCTGATCCGCAGGTCGATGTCCGGGTGCCCGGAAATGAACTCGCCGAGCCGGTGGACGAGCCACTTGGCCGCGAAATTCGGTGACACGCTGACCGTGAGAATGCCGCTGTCGGCCCGTGCCGAGAGGTATTCGGACCCCGCGCGCAGGCGCGCCGTCGCCTCGCGCACATAGGGCAGATAGGCCGCGCCGTTGTCCGTCAACCGCAGGCGCTGGCGGTCCCGGTGAAACAGCTTCACGCCAAGCTGTCCCTCGAGGTTCTTCACCTGGTGGCTGATCGCGCCCTGGGTCAGATTCAGCTCACGCGCCGCCTCGGTGAAGCTCAGGGTCCGGCCCGCGGTTTCAAAGGCCAGCAGGGCCATGGTCGAGGGAAGGTCGCGCATCCCGCTTCTCCATCAAATTTGTTCATCAACACATCAGAAACGATGCTTTGCCGCGAGCCAGGACCTCGCTCACATTTGTCCGATTAATAGCAATCGATTGGTGTCGCGACAAAATGACAAACCTTGGCAATATCATTAATTTTTCTAATACCTATCGCAATCCTTCCAGACATGGTCCCGGCCTCGGGCTGCGCAACGCACTGACAGGCACGGTGCGCATCGCGCTGGGCCTGCCGTGTACCTGGCACGCACGGGCCGGTCAGCGGCGCGCGCTGGAACGGCTCGATCCCCGGCTGCTTGACGACGTCGGGATCGACGCCGCGGCCGCGCGCCGGGAGGCCGGCAAGCCGTTCTGGCGCCCCTGACGCCACGCCATCACTCGCATTTGATCCGTCTGTGCGTCCGTATTGCGGGAATTCGCGCTAGGGTTTCCCCGTCCACGCGCAGGGCGGATGACGTCATGCCGACCGAATTCTCGCGATGGCACAAAAGCTCCACGAGGATCTCCGGACGTCGCGCCGTGGCCGCTTGAGGCCTTACCCGCGCGCCGTCTAGCATGGCGGCGCAACGAAGGTCGTCGTCCATGGACATCCGCCAGATCCGCTACGCGCTCGCAGT
>JAEPNS010000400.1 GCA_017643325.1 Alphaproteobacteria bacterium
AGCAACGAGCGTTCCGGCCCGTTCTCGTATTCGTGCAGTTCGCCCGGCGGGTGCACGATGAAGGCGCCCGGCTTCACCTCGATGGTCTGGTCCGGCGTGCGCATGGTGCCGCCGCCGGTGTAGCAGAAGTAGATTTCCGTTGCGTTCGGATGGCAGTGGTTCGGGCTCGTCTGGCCCGGTTCCCAGCAGGCCACGGTCACGTCGCCCTCGGCGACGGTGTCGAGAATCTTCTCGACGTGGCGCTGCGGGTTCCATTCCTGCTCTTCGGCAAGATCGAATGCGATCATCTTGTTCCTCCCGATCGGTGTTTCGGGGCCAGACTAGTCCCGCGGGCGCGTGCGGTTAAGGGGATTCCAACGAAAACGCCGCGCCGGGAGTGCCGGCGCGGCGTTCGGTTTCCGTTTCCGGAACGGCGTTACTTGCCCTGGGAATCGTAGAAGTTCACCATCTTCACGACATCCCCGGCATCGATACGCCCGAGCGGGCCGTCGCTGTAGCTGCAGGCGGCAACCGTGCCGTCCGCTTTCACGACGAACTCCGAGGGCTGGATAATCGAGCGCCGGTCTTCCCAGTAGGAGCCGAGCATGTCCGCCATCTCGCGCGTGACCCCGTGGCCGACCGGGAAGTTGACTTCGTCCGCCACTTCCTTGGCCTTTTCGAGGTCGTCGACACTCGCGGCGAAGACTTTCACGCCGAGCTTGTCAAACTCGTCTTTCAGATCTGCGTAGCCGACCAACTGACGGCGACAATAGGGTCACCAGTGGCCGCGATAGAACAGGATGACCCGATATCGCGCATCGAGGTCATCCGGCAGGCTGATCTGTCCCCCGCCGACGAGATCGACCGTCATGCTGGGGAAGGTCGAGCCGATGCCAAGTTTTTCCGACATGCTTTTACCTTCTGTTTGAGCAGCTGCGCCAGGCGGCGCGGTTCACACACGCCATCGTGCACGCGAACGCGCGTCGTGGCAATCGTCCGGCCTTGTCTCGGGGGCTGCGATCATTGTAGGGATAGGGGGTCCGATCGCGCGCAGACGCGGCGGCAACACGCGGAGGCCTTTCGATGTCGTGGAACGAGTTCATCATCCTGTTCATCCTGCCGTTCGCCGTCATGGCGATCGCGACGGTCGTGCTCAAGTTCGTGCTGCCGCCGTCCAAGGAACAGGACAACCGCACCGGACGCCTGGCCGGTTATGAGGACCTGCACCGCGAGGCCTATATCGGCGCGCTGCTGGCCGCCATCATCTCGGTCATTGTCTTCGAGATTCGCGGCGGTCCCGAGCCGTTCGTGCTCGTCTGGCTGCCGCTGCTGTCGACCGTGGTGGTCCTGCCCTTCGGCTACACTGTGGCGCTTCTCATCGGCGGCCTGCTCTCCCCGAAGCGCAGCGCCTAGGCGCGCCTAGGCGGCCTGTTTGAGGCTGCCGGCGCCCGTCAGAACCAGATACAGCTCCATCTCGCCCGCGCCGGTGTTCCGGATCGCGTGGTCCGTGGCCTGCGGCACGAACACGAAGCTCTCGGGACGCAACGCTTCGCCGTCCGCCTCGCCTTCGCCCGACACGACGAAATAGATCGCCTCCGCGTTCGCGAAGCTGTGGGTTCCGAGCTCGGCGCCGGGCGGGACCGTGACATGGACGAGGGCGTTCTCGCTCCCGTTGTGGGCGCCGATCGGCGTGCGCACCGTCGCCTGCGCCCAGGCCGGCGGGATGTGCGCGCTGTCGGGGCCGCTCTCCTCCAGACGCACCAGGATGCCGTCGTCCAGTCCCTCGCGCGGCCGGTCGATATCCGCCGCCTCGACCTTCCCGTGGAACTCGTAGCCGGTGCCGGCGACGTCCGGGGCGTTCATGTAGAAGCCGATCACCCGCGCGTCCTCGTCCTCGGTCTCGTTGTGGAAGAAGTGGACGGAGCCCTTCGGCATCAGCCGGCAGTGGCCGGCCGTCACGACCGCACGGCTGTCGCCCTGGCCGACGACGCCGTGGCCCGAGAGGTAGACCGCGATCTCGTCGCTCTCCGTGTGCAGGTGTTTCGCGTGGGTCGAGCCGGCGCGGAAGATCGAGTGGAAGACCGTTGTCGCGCTTCCGGTCTCTCCGGTGACCGGCAGGCGGAATTCGGAAATCGCCCAGCCGTCGCGCTCTTCCATGCGCTCGGGCGCCACGTCCATGGTATGGATGATCTTGATGCTCATTGTCTGTCTACCCCGCGTCCGCGATCAGGCCGACCGCCTGGATGCCCGCGATCGCGCAGGCCTCGTCGCGGTCGGACACGTCGCCGGTGACGCCGACCGCGCCCAGAATGTCGCCCGAATCGTCGCGAATGAGAACCCCGCCCGGCGCGTTCAGAACCTTGCCGTCGGGCCGCTCGACCAGGGCGCGGCTGCCCATGCCCATGCCCAGCGCGCCCCACGCCTTCGCCTGCGCGATCTGGGGCCGCAGGAAGCTGGTCCCGTCCTCGCGCGCGAAGGCGAGCAGGTGCCCGCCCGGGTCGAGCACCGCGATGCCGAGGGGAAGGCATTCGGTCTCGCGGCCGTGGGCCAGCGCGACCTCGATGATTTTCTGGGCCTGTTCGAGCTTCAACGTCGCCATGGCTCGCTTTTCCTCCGCGCATTAT
>JAEPNS010000401.1 GCA_017643325.1 Alphaproteobacteria bacterium
AGCAGGCCGACCATGACCCCGACAAACACGTAGATGAACATTGGCCAGGCGACGACCAGGCCGAGTGGCCAGAGATCGACCTCGAACGTTTCGCGATTGTTGACCGCGAAAACCACCAGAACGATGGCGAGGGGAAGCGTTATGACCCAGCGCAGACGATCCACGGGCAACCTTCATGTTGGCGTGCAGGTGTCGGACGCCCCGGAGAGGCGGTATCACGCGTTATAGCAGATGTCGTCGGCTGTTGGAGGCCCGGTGACCGCTCAGTCCTGGGCCGGTTCCTCGTTGAGGCGCTCGCGCAGTTCCTTGCCCGTCTTGAAATAGGGGACGACCTTTGCCTCGACGTCGACAGCCTCGCCGGTACGCGGGTTGCGGCCTGTGCGCGCGCCGCGCTGTTTGACCGAAAATGCGCCGAATCCGCGCAGTTCGACCCGGTCGCCGCGGGCCAGCGCCGCTGTGATCTCGTCGAGAATGGTTGAGACAATCCGCTCCGCATCGCGCTGCAGCAGGTGCGGGTTGCGGTCTGCAAGTCGCTGGATCAACTCCGACTTGGTCATTGTTTACCCCCCGGGAGCCAGATCCCGATTACATGCCCTCCCCCAAGAGGGACTTGCCGAACGCATCCAGCATTCAACGGGCGGCAGGTTGCCAAAGCGAAACCAGACCGTCAAGTGTTAGGGCATTGGAAAATAACGACTTTCCCGAAAGCCCGAGCAGCTGTTCCAGCAGGCTGTCGGCCTCTTCCGGCTCGCTCACGGTTTCCACCGGAAGTCCCGTCGGGACATCCCGAGCATCGACCATCCAGTCGAGGGCCGCGCGTTCGTCACCGATGGCGTCCGCAAGGCCGTTCTCGACAGCCTGGCCGCCCGTGAAGACACGTCCGTCCGCCAGCCGTTCGAGTTCGGCGCCGTCGAGCCCTCGACGCTCCGCCACCAGTCCCACGAAAAAGTCGTACATCTCAAGCACGATGTCGCGCGTGGCTTCGCGGGCTTCCTCGGTGAGCGGTTCGACCGGCGAGGGCACGCCCTTCAGCTCCGAGGATTTGATTGTCACCGGTTCGATGCCGATGCTTTCCAGCAGGTCGGTGACGTTGGCGGTCTGCAGAATCACGCCGATAGACCCGGTCACGGTGCCCTCGCGCACGAAAATCCGGTCTGCCGCGATTCCGGCCATGTAGGCGGCGGATGTCGCGACAGTGCCCATGACGGCGGCGACTGGCTTCTGCGCCGAGATTTCGCGCAGGCCGTTGAAGAGATCCTCGCCGCCCACGACGGTCCCGCCGGGGCTGTCGATATGAACGATCACGCCTCGCACGCTTTCGTCATGGGCAAGATCGGAAAGAATCTGTGCGCGGGCGTCGTCGCGTACAATGATGTCGTCGACGTAGACGCGGGCGATCCGGTCGCCGAGGAACAGCGCACCGGATACCTGCAGCGTCGCCAGGACTGCCGCGACGGCGACCAGAATCGCAACGCCCTGCCAGATTCGCAGGCGCCGCTTCAGGCGTCTGCGGTCCAGCAGGGCGTCGGGATCGTAGGACATGACGGTTTCGGACCGGTTCCTTTATCAGGACTTGGCGTCGTCGTCCGATCCGGCGTCGGCATCCGCCTCGGCAGCACCGTCGGCGTCAGCGGCGTCAGACGTATCCGCGCTGTCGTCGGCGCCGGCGCCGCTGCCTTCGCCGATCATTTCCTGGGTCTCGGCCTGCTTCTCGCGGATGGCCGCGCCCAGGATGTCACCGAGCGACGCGCCGCTGTCGGACGAGCCGTACTGCGCCATCGCCGTCTTTTCCTCGGAGACCTCCTTGGCCTTGATCGAGAGCGAGATGCGTCGTGCCGACATGTCGATGTTGGTCACCATCGCATCGACCTTCTCGCCAACGGCGAAACGGTCCGGACGCTGCTCGGAGCGGTCGCGCGACAGATCCGAGCGGCGGATAAAGGCCGTGAGGCCGGCCGAGGTCTGCACCTCGATGCCGCCGTCGTTCACCTCCGACACGGTGGCCGTAACGATGTCACCCTTGCGCACGCTCCCGAGCGAATCCGCGAACGGGTCGCTCTCGAGCTGCTTGATGCCGAGCGAAATGCGTTCCTTCTCGGTGTCGACCTCAAGGATCTTCACCTTGACCATGTCGCCCTTGTTGTACTCCTCGAGCGCCTCGTCGCCCGACTTCTCCCAGGAGATGTCGGACAGGTGGACCATGCCGTCGATATCGCCCGGCAGGCCGACGAAGAGGCCGAACTCGGTGATGTTGCGAACCTCGCCCTCGATCTCGGTGCCCTGCGGGAACTTGACAGCGAACTCGTCCCAGGGGTTTTCCTGGGTCTGCTTGAGGCCCAGTGAGATACGCCGCTTCTGCGGGTCCACGTCGAGGACCATCACGTCGACTTCCTGGCTCGTCGAGACGATCTTGCCCGGGTGGACGTTCTTCTTGGTCCAGCTCATCTCAGAAACATGGACCAGGCCTTCGATGCCCGGCTCCAGTTCCACGAAGGCGCCGTAGTCGGTGATGTTGGTCACGCGGCCCGTGAAGCGGGCGCTGACCGGGTACTTCAGTTCCACGTCGTCCCAGGGATCGGCCTCGAGCTGCTTCATGCCG